>CBIHQZ010000039.1:0-14575 GCA_966212315.1 uncultured Myxococcales bacterium | reverse complement strand
CGCCTCAGCTCTTCTCGGTCGTGGTCGACGAGGAACACACCCACGTTCACAGCCGATCGACGGACATGCTCGCGGAGCAACGCTCGGATCTCGAGTCGCGCGCGCGACAAGAAGCGACGCGAGCGATGCGCGATGCCGCGGTCGAACGCGGGATTCTCGATCGTGCGCATCAGAACGCCGAGCGCTCGATCCGTTCGTTGCTGTCGGGACTCGGCTTCCAGCAGATCGTGGTGGAGTTCCGACCGGTCATCGAGACGCGCGAGTAACGGCCGAGACTTCGCGCGTAGGATGCGCGCATGCCGAAGCCGAAGCTGATCGCGTTGCCCATGTCGCCATGGTCCGAGAAGGCGCGCTGGGCGCTGGACCATCACGAGATCGGGTACATCGAGATCGAGTACGTCCCGATGCTCGGCGCTCCATGGCTCCGCATGGTGACCAAGACGTTTTCCGGAAAGGTCACGGTGCCGGTGCTCGCGACACCGCACGGCGTGTTGAAAGACTCGTTCACGATCGCCAGGCACGCCGACCGCGTCGGAAGGAAACCCACGCTGTTTCCGCGCGAACACGAGGCCGAGATCGAAGCGTGGAATCGCGAGAGCGAGGCGATCATCGGCGCGCAGCGAACGCTCTTGATCGAACGAACGCGGCGCTCACCCGATGCGCAGGCGGAAGCGCTTCCTGCGTTCGTTCCGGACCTTGCACGCAGCACGTTGCGTCCGCTCACGCGCATGGCCGCGAGTTACATGGCGCGCAAATACGACGCCGATCGCGATGTGATCGATCGCGCGCAAAGCTCGCTCGATGCCGGACTCGAGAAGCTGCGCGCGGCGCTCTCGAACGGACGCGAGTACCTGGTTGGAAATGACTTCACCTACGCGGACATCACGATGGCGACCACGCTGCAGGCCGTGGTGCCGCCACCGGGTTTCCGCGGGCGCGGCGCCGCTTCGCGCGCGGTGTGGACCGATGATGCGCGGCGTGAACGGTTCGCGGATCTGGTGGCGTGGCGGGATCGAATCTACGCGCGGCATCGCAATCTGCGTGGTGCGTAGATGCGCGCTGATCAGCGCGAACCGTCGATCGAGTAGGTGAACTGGCAGCCGCCGCCCGGGCCCGGGATCGAGGGGTGCGCGGTTCCCGAGAACTGGTGCGTGAAGGTGTGGAGGTCGTACGAGATCGTGGATCCGCCGCCGGTGGGGCATGCACTCGCGGCGACATCGCACTCGGTGACGGTCGCCGGGCAGTTCACCGTGTCGCCGACCGTCCCGGTGCCGGTGACCGTGAGAAGCGCCATGCCGCCGTCGCCCTGCGCGATCGTCACCGTGGCGCCGCTGAACGATGTGAACGTCTGCCCGCACGCCATCACGCCGGACTGGCCGCCGTTCACACCGGTGTACGTGCCGTAGGGGCCGGTGGCGCCGCACGGCGATACCACCACGTCGCTGCCATTGCCGGTGTCCTGGGTATTGCCGGCATCGTTCATTGGCATGTCGCCATCACACGCGGGCAACACGATCGCGAGTGCGATCGCGGTTCCGATCCAGCGCAGCGTCGTCTTCTTCACTCTCATGCGTCGTCCTCGTTCGTGGCGCATCGGACGTGATGCGCTCGGCCGCGCAGTATCGATCGCGACCTGTCGCGAGAACAACTTCCGAGTTCGGTCCGTTGGCGCGCTGTCGCAATCGCATCGCACGCGCGTACCCTCGACACACGATGTCCGCCCCCGACGACTACTCGCGGCAGTTCATGGAAGGCGGCGAGGCGATCGTCTCGTCGCGACGACGCATGCCCGGATGGTTCTTCGCGTTCATCGGCGTCGTCCTTGCCATCTCGGCGGCGTCGGGCATCGCCGCGTTCGCGGCCTCGGGACACGTCCTCGCACTGATGCCGCTGTTCTTCACCGTGCCGCTCGTCGCCGCCGTGGCGCTGATGTTCTCGCATCTGCGCGCCACGCTCACGCGCACGCACGTGATCATTCAGTACGGACTGTTCGGCCCGACGATTCCGCTCGATCGCATCGATGCGGTGTCGGTCGAGACGTACGACATGGTTCGCTATCGCGGGTACGGCCTGAAGCGCGCCGCCGACGGCACCGCGGCATTCAGCGTCCCGGGCGGCGACGGGCGCTGCGTGCGAATCGAGTATCGCGACGAGCACGGTGCGGCGAAGAAGCTGGTCGTGACGGTCGAGGACGCAAACGAGTTCGCGCAGGCGATCGAACGCGCGCGGCGCGGTGATGTGCGGGTGGCGGTGGAGAGTGCGGCGATGCCCGCGAATGGCGAAGAGATCGAGGTCGCGAGCGAGACGAACGTGGCAGGGTCGCGGAACGACGCGAACTGATCGATCGTTACTGCTGCGATTCGAACGCGCGGAATCGGCGTTCGAGTTCCCACTGTGTGCGCGCGCGCTCGCTGCCCGAGAGGAACGCCTGGCACTCGGTCGAGGGCGGATCGAACCCGATCACGCCCGTGGCGGTTGCCGCACATTCGGCGACGGGCTGGGCGGTCGCGAGATTGGTCCAGAGACTCGCGCCCGGGAGGAACGCGTGCTCGAGGCTCGTGCGCGCCGCCCTCTTGAGCTGCAGATAATCGAAGTGCTGATCGACGACCGCGCGCTGCATCTCACCGGCCATGCTCGAACGCGACACGCCTTGATCGTCCGTCGCGAACGCGATCGGCACGTTGTGCATGAGGTACTGCGAGAGCGGATGGTTCGTGCCGCTCACCAAGAGGATCTGATCGTTGCTGCTCAAGCAGACTTCGACCATCACGTTGCGGTCGCGCATTTCGTCCATGAGCCCCGCCGAATCGGTCTCGGAGAGGATGTCGAGCCCGTGACCGATGCGTTCGGCGTGACCGACTTCGACGGCACGACGGATGTGGAACGTGTTGGCGGTGGCGTAACCCGCCGGGAGATACGCGGGCACCAGTTCGCCCGCGTGCAGCGTGATGTGCAGCGGGCTGCGACCGGTGGCCGTGTAGCGGTTGTAGAGGAAGTCGAGCATCGCCATGTGCAGGTCGTAGTTGCGCAGCGACGAGGTGTCGTCTTCGGGTGACGAGAGATTCACGCCGACGATTTGCTGCGTCTGCATCGCCATCTCGAAAGCGCTCACCAGCTGCCCGAAGATCTGGTCGTTGCCGCCGGTACGCGAGACCTGCGCGACGAAGCGCATCTGCACGGCGCACGCAGCGGGCGGATTCGCGCCGGCGCAATTGAGGCCGTTGCGGTAGCGCGTCGCGGCGTTGGTCACCGCGGTGACGTCACTCGTGAGACGCGTCATGAACGCCGGGTTCGCGAGGAGCATGTCGTAGAACGACGGAAGGTCTGCAGGGGTCACGGTGCCCGACCACATCGACGCGGCGAGCGATCCGACGTTGGTGCCGAGATTGAACATCGTCTCGACGTAGACCTGATTCTCGGACGCGGCGCGCGTCGCGATGTCGGCGATGCTGTCGTCACGGTGATTGCCCGCGATCGCACCGTACTTTCCGAACGTCGCGAAGAAGTGATCGTGTCCCGTTTCGGTGCCGGCCATGAAGTCGAGCATCGACCACGCGCGCACGATCTGGTCGTAGAACGGACCCGACGAGGGCGTGGGCTGATTGCCGGTCGAACACGTACTCGGGAATCCGGCGGCGAACGTCGTCGGATTGATGCAGTCGCCGTCGCGCATGCCCCACGTGAGATAGGTCTCGGCGTAGACCGCGCCAGAGAGATGGTTGTGGAGATCGCCGCCCTTCGGCATCGCGCGGAGGAAGGTCGTGAGATCGGCGGGCGTGCTCGCGACCGTGGTGAATCGCGCGATCGCAGCTTGCTCCCAGGCCGCGCTGCATTCGGCCGGCGTGCCGCAGGGTGCGCCACCGTCGCTCGACGCATCGCTCGCGTCGGTCGGCACGATGGCGTCGACCGTGTTCGCGTCGTCTGCGTCGACTGCGTCCTGGTCGGCAACATCGCCCGGCGGCGCGTCGTCGTTCGCGCTGTCGCTCGTGTCATTCGACATCACGACGTCGCGTGGATCGGCAGCATCACCGCCGTCTGTTGTCGCGGGCGGCCCGCTGCAGCCGGTCGCCATTGCCACGAAGAGTGAACCGAGGAGTGCGCGTCGAAGCATGGTTCGGAGTACGCGAACGAGTGCGTCGCGGGAAGGCCAAACGAGCCCGAAATCGCGCGATCGCGACGATGACGCGCGACGCCACGCGCCGACTGTGAGTTATCGCCCCGGACTACGCGGGCGGCTCGCCCTGGCCTTCGGCTTCCACCGCGCCGCGCGACTGAAGCCAGCGCGCGACGAGCCAACACAGCGTTGCCCATGTCGCGCCAGCACACCACCCCGCCAGCACGTCGGTGGGAAAGTGAACACCGAGATAGACGCGACTCAATCCGATCGCGAGCACGAGGATCGCGGCGACGCTGAGAAGCACTGCTTTCACGGATCGTCGTGCGTGCACGCGCGCGAGCAGCGCGGCGAGGGTGAGGTATGCGACGGCACTGACCATCGAGTGTCCGCTCGGGAAACTCGCTGTCCTGACGACGACGAGGTGCGGAACGATGTCGGGGCGCGGGCGCGCGTAGCCTAGCTTGAGCAGCGACGACAGGAACGTCCCGCCCGCGACGGACACGAGCACCAGGAGCGCGGCGTGAAACTTCCGCTCGAGCATCAGGAAGCCGAGCGCGACGATCACGACGACCGAAATGAGCGTCATGCTGCCGAGCGCGGTGATGTCGCGAACGCTGTTCTCGACCCACGCCGGACCGATCGCGTCGGCAAGATCGTGTGGATTGCGAAACGCGCGAAGGAAGTACGTGTCGAAGCGCGTGGTCTCGCCCTCACGCACTTCGCCGGCGAGTTTCGCGAACGCCCAGCATCCGCCAGCAACGAGAGAACCGCTCGCGAGCATGCCGAGCTCGTGGCGTCCGAGGCGCGAGAGCCATCCGAAGCGGAATGATCGATCGGGGGACGACGCGTGCGTCACCCGGCGTTGGATGCCGCGCGCAACGATTCGTCGCCGGTTGCGACGAAGCGGTCAGCCGTTCGCGGGTTCGTTGATCGCCCACTCGACGCCGAACGGATCCGAGAGACGGCCGTAGCGATCGCCCCAGAACTGCTTCTCCAGGGGCGCGATGACCTTGCAGCCGGCCTTCACTGCGCGATCGAACCAGGCGTCGCCATCGCTCACGACGAGATGCATCACGCATCCCTGGAGCGGCTTGTGCGGATGCCCGTGCTCGGGGAACGCGTCGCTCAGCATCACGGATCCGCCGTTGATCTCGAGATGACAGTGCATCAAGCGCTTGCCGTCCTGCGCGGGCATGCGGGCGATCTCCTTGGCGGCGAACGCCTTGCGATAGAAGTCCGCGGCGGCGCCGGCGCCGTCGACGTTGAGATACGGGATCACACCGCTCGTGAGGGTGCGCGTCGCCTCGAGGGGCCTCGAAATGGGGAACGCGTAGCCGATGATCTCGACCGAGCCGTCGCCAGACACGGTGAGGAACTCTTTGATGTTGGTGATGAGTTCTTCCGGCGATCCCGCGTTCTGGATCGACATCCCGCTCGCACCGAGGAGCACCGACTCACCCGTGGGCGCTTCGGTGACGGTGAACTTGCCGTCGTTCAGCGACACGCGGAGACCGACCTTCTCGCGGTGACCGAGTGCGCCGGCGAGTTCGAGCACGCCGGATTCGAAACTGCGCTTCATGAGCGCACCCATCTGCTCCATGTGCTCGGGCGAGGGCATTGCGTTGTTGTTCTTCTTCGCGGCTGTGTAGAGCGTGAGGTACTGCATGGCTGTCTCCTTGTGGTTCGCTCGAAGGACGAACGGCGTGAACGCGCCCCGACATGGCGCGTACGATTTCGTGCGAGCCGTCGACCAGAGTCGTTCGTCACAAAGTAGGTGGACCTCGCACCTGCTCGCTACGCTGCGATCGCGAGGTACCGATGAGTCACGAAGCCAATCGTCGCAGCACGAACCGTCACATCGTCCGCATGATCTGCCAGGCCGTTCGCGAGCGGGATTTCACGCTGCTCGGCGAGGTGGCGCTCGACCTGTCGCCCGACGGCCTGCTGCTGCGCACATCGCGTGATGTGCTCACCGGCGAAGCGGTGATCGTGAGCTTCTTCGAACCGCTTTCCGCGAGCTGGTTCGATCTCGAGGCGACCGTTGCGCGCGTGGTGCATGCGCGTCGCGTGGGTGACGTCGAGCGATGCATTGCGCTCGTGTTCGAGAAGATCAGCACGGACGATCGCGCGCGACTGGTGAAGGCGCTGGCGATGCGGCCGCGCGTGGAAGCGCGAAAGCGTGCGAGTGCGGTGCAGATCGCGTTCGCGGCGTAGGCGCGGCGGCGGGAGCTACATCCGCTCGACCGTCGCGATCCCGAGGAGGCCGAGCCCCTGCGCGAGGGTGCGCGCGGTGAGATCACTCAGTACGAGACGACTCTCGCGCGTGGCCGCATCGGGCGCGTCCTTCACCGAGCACTTCTCGTAGAACTGATGGAACGCGGACGCGAGGTCGTACAGATACGTGCAGAGCTTGTGCGGCTCGAGTGACTCGGCCACCGCGTTGACCGCCGACGGGAACTGCATGAGCGTGAGGGCCAGCGCGCGTTCGGCGGACTCGTTCACCGTCACCGCGACGTCGTTGGCCGGCATTGCGAAGTTGCCGCGACGGAAGATCGCGCGAATGCGCACGTACGCGTTTTCGAGATACGGCGCCGTGTTGCCGTCGAACGAGAGCATGCGCTCCCACGCGAATACGTAGTCCTTCACGCGATCGTTCGACAGGTCCGCGTACTTGATCGCGCCGATGCCGATCGTCGATGCGACCTGCTTCTGCGACGCCTCGTCGAGATCCGATTTCTTCTCCGCGAGAATCGCGCGCGCGCGTTCCTCCGCTTCGTGGAGCAGGTCGACCAGCCGCACCGTATCACCGCTGCGCGTCTTGAACGGCTTGTTGTCGTCGCCGAGCACCATCCCGAACGGCACGTGTTCGACGCGCACCGCATCGGTCAGCCACCCCGCCATCTTCGCGACCGCGAAGACCATTGCGAAGTGCCCCTTCTGCCGCGCGTCGGTCACGTAGATCACGCGATCCGCGTGCACGTCGTCGATGCGGTAGCGAATCGCCGCGAGATCGGTCGTCGCGTAGAGATACCCGCCGTCGCCCTTGCGGATGATCAGCGGAAGCGGCTCGCCGTCCTTGCCTTTGAAGCCGGGTGGAAACACGCAGAGCGCGTCGTCGCTGACCTGCGTGAGGCCCTTCGCTTCGAGTTCGCGCACCGTGTCTGCAAGTCGCGGGTTGTAGAAACTCTCGCCGCGCACGTCGTCGTGCGTGAGCTTCACGCCGAGGCGCTGATAGACCGCGTCGAAGTGTTCCTGTGACAACGCGATGAGCGTGCGCCACAGGCCGAGCGTCTTCTCGTCGCCACCTTGCAACATCACCACGCGCTTGCGCGCGCGTTCGGCGAACTCCGTATCGGCGTCGAACTTCTTCTTCGCGCTCTGATAGAGCGCATTGAGATCGCGAATCGACTGCTTGCTCGGGTCGTCCCACCCTTCGTCGAGCATGAACTCGATGAGCATGCCGAACTGCGTTCCCCAGTCGCCGATGTGATTCTGGCGCACCACGCGATGCCCCAGGAACTCGAGAGTGCGCGCGATGGAGTCACCGATGATCGTCGAGCGGAGGTGCCCGACGTGCATTTCCTTCGCAACGTTGGGCGCGGAGTAATCGACGACGACGGTCCCCGGCTTCGCCGCACTCGGCACACCGAGCCGCGCATCGCTCGCGACCGCGCGCACACGCTGGCCGAGGAAATCCGCGCGCAGATGGATGTTCACGAAACCGGGCCCCGCGATCTCGAGCTTCTCCGCCCATGCCGCGTGATCGAGTGCGTCGACGATCTTCTGCGCCACGTCGCGCGGCTTCGCGCCCACGAGTTTGGCGAGGCTCATCGCGACGTTCGCCTGGTAGTCGCCGAACTTCGCGTTGCCTGCCGGACGCACCAGCGGATCGATGGACGCGTGTTGCTCGCCGTACGCTTTGCGAATGGCGGATTGGAACTGTTCGCTGAGAAATCCCTGGAGGTCTTGCACGGCGCACGAACTCTCCCCGTGCGGGACTCGTGCGTCAAACAGTTCGTGCGGTCGTGCTCGCTAGTAGTTCACCGCGAGGAAGTGACGAATCATCGTCGCTTCGCGCTCCGCCGTGCGCGTGACGCGGCACTCGCCGCTGTGGAAATACCCGAGCGCGGTTTCCAATCGTCCGTCGCAGAGCTGCCGACCCGCGCGAATGTCGTGGAGCGCATGCGCGGCCATGTCGCGCAGGGTTGACTCCGGACGTACCCAATTCGCACGCCCGAACGCACTGCGGCGATGGTCGTAGTGACGCTCGCTGTAATCGATGACCATGAGCACCACGGCTTCTTCACGGTCGTGAGTGACGTCGTTGATGGCGGCGGCGACGCTGCGAATCACTTCCGGCGAAGCGGTGGGTGCGAGTCCGAGTCCGAGTGCGAGTAGGTATGCGAACACGGTGGCGACCTCTGGCCGAGTCGCGCTGCACGCGATGGACCGACCAGCGAGACCGTGGCGCGCCGGTCAGCGCGAGGGCTTCGCGGGCGCAACGAGCCGGCGTCAGCGGCGTCTGAAATTCGTCGAACCACGCATCGCGCCGAACCGCCCTTGAATCATGGCGCGTCCTTCATCACGCTGAGGGCCATGGGTGGGGATCCAGCGACGGTCGATACAGGCAAGATGCGCTGCAAGGCGTCCGTGCTCCGCGGTTACCTCGCGGTGCTCGAGAGCGAGTCATTGCTCGAGGCCGTGCGCCAGCGATCGTCGCCCGCGACGCGTGCTGCCATCGACGATCCGCCACCGGCGAGCAATTGGATGCCGAGTGCGCCGGCCGAAGAGATCAGCGTGATCGTCGCGGACATCGACGGATTCGAGCGTTGCCGGAAGATCTCGCACACCGCTGCGCGTGAAGGCGTGGTGCCGCTGCTGCGCAAAGCGGTCGAAGGCTTCCTGCGATTGTTCGGCGCAACGCCGGCCACGCTGCTCTCGCGAATGGACTTGCTCACGCGGAGCACGATGGAGGGAATCGAATACGAGTGGCAGTCCACCGATGACCACACTGGATTCATCACCTTGCGGTATCCGTTTCGACGTCACATGCCACTGGCGACATTTCATGCCGCGGCCGGTTCGCTGACGGTGACCTTCGACCTGTGCGGCAAGCGCGGTTCGATCGGCGAGCCGGAACCGCTCGACGTGATCGAGGGGAACGCAGTGCGGTTCCCCGTGAAGTGGGCGTGAGTCTCAGAGCAGCGCGGCGAACTCGCGGCCGAACTCGAGTGCGGTGGGCCGATCCGCCCAGCTCTTTTGCGTGGCGGCACGCATGAGTTTCACCAGCCCGCTCGGATAGCTCGCGACGCGCGCGTTGTCTTCGAGTGGCTCGCGTTGCATGTGCGCGATGATTCGATCGCGTTGCGACGAGATGTCGTCGAAGAACGTGCGACCGGTGGTGACGTTGTAGATCGTCCCTGCCAGCGCGTAGATGTCGGCGCGTCCGTCGAGTTCCATCGGATCGAGCACCTGTTCGGGCGCGATGTAGCCGGGCGTTCCGGCCACGAACTTGCCCATCGCTTCCTGCGTGACCTTCATCGCGCGCACCATGCCGAAGTCGATGACCACGGTGCTGAGCGGCGGCGTGCGCGCCGGATCACGATGCTTCGCAGGATCGAACCGTTCGCCCCCCTGCAGCGGCAGACGGAGCCAAAGATTCGCGGGCTTGATGTCGCGATGGACCAGCCCCGCGTTGTGGAACGAGTGAAGACCCGCGCACGACTCGACGACGACCGAGCGCAACTCCATCAGAGAGAACGGACGCGCCGATGCGTACTGCTTCAAGTCCGCGCCGATGAGGTACTCGAGCACGAGGAACGGCATCCCCTGCGAGACGCCGCGGTCGATGATGTTCGCGACGTTCGGGTGATACAGCCCTGCGAGCGCACGCGCCTCTTCGACGAACGACTTGAGAATCCCCTCGCGCTCGGCGTCGTTCGCGTTCTGCAGCGCGTCGGCCTTGGGAATCTTGAGCACGAAGAGACGATCGGCGCCGGGCTTGCGCACGAGCCAGACGCTTCCGATTCCGCCTTCGCCGAGCGGCTTCACGAGTTCGTAGCCCTCGATCGTCTGCGGCACCTGCTTCTTCGGCGCGGGCGGCGGCGGCGGCGTGCGGCGGACCGCGGCGGTCACCGCGCGTTCGACGAGCCCGCTCGTGACGGGACCGAGCGAACTGAACCACACGGCGAGCGAGGACAGATCGCGCGCACGAATCGCACGAGCCACGAGGGCCGCGATGCGCGGGGCGTTCTCGCTCTCGAACTCGTTGCCGGGGCTGTCGTGCAGCGCACCGACCGGGTCGGCGAGCGCGACGCTCAAACGCTCGGCGGCGAACGCGAGTTGCGAACATTGCGGCTCGAGGTCGGGCTTCTGTCCCGAGGTCTGCGCAAAGGTTGCGAGCGTGCGGGCAAGTCCGAGGAGCGCGTGCGACAGCTCGGTTTCGTCGGCGTGCAGATCGATGAGCGGCTGCTCGACGCCCGAGAGCCACGAACCTTCTGCGGCGCGCGGATCATCGGTGGAAACCGCCGCGCGAATCGCATCGGCCTGCGCGGTGCAGAGTTCGAGTGCGCCGGTGTTGATCATCGGAAGCGCGCTGGCGAGCTGCTGCAACATGGCGGGACGGTCGATCACGAGCGCCCACCATGCGGCGAACGGACCGAGCCAACGCACGTCGTCGACTTCGCCGAGCGCAGTACCGCGCGTGGTGTCGACGAGTCGCCAGAACAGCGCCGAGAGCGCGCCGCGCAACGGTGCCGGCAGATCGCGTGATCCATCCGCGAGGCCTTCGAGCTTTCGCAACCAGAGGCAGATCGCGTGAGCCGTCGCGCCGCGCCCGGCGCCGAGGGTGGGCTCTTCACCGCACGCATCGAGCGCGTAGCCGCCGAGTCGCAACGCAAGGATCTCGATCGCGAGGGCGACATCGGGTTCGACCGAGCTTCGTGATTTCCACTCGGCCACTTCGTCGAGCAGCGCTTCGGGCGCGCTCATGATCACCGACCACGTTTCCGAGAGATCCGGCTCGGGAATGGGCGATCCGGCGGGACGCGTGACGAGCAGCGGTCCCCACAGCCCGAGCGCGAGCGAGCGCGCCGTTCCTTCGACCGCGTTCAATCCCGCTGCGCGCCGACGCGGACGCTCTTCCGTGAGCGCAATGCGACGTGCTTCCTGAAAGGTCGGCGAGAGCGTGTTCGCGAATCGCGCCGCGCGCGCGTCGGCTTCTTCGTCGTCGTATTGAGCCGCGAGGCGAACGAGATTCTCCAACCCCTGTTCGACATCGAGCGGATCGCGTTCGGCGCCGTCGACGGGATCGGTTGCCGCGATGACTTCGAGCCAGCGACGCCAGTCGTCGAGCGAATCGCTGATGTACCGGCGCGCGGTTTCGCGCAGCTCGCGCAGCGGCGTTTCGACCGCAGCATTGCGAACTCCACGACGCCACAACGCGCCGAGTCCCTTCGCGAGCGCACGCGCGCTCACGGCGCCGCCGTCACCCGCGGTGATCCGCGCGCAGAGCCGATCCCACAGATCGCGTCGCTCGAAGAAGAGATACGGCGTCGCCGCGGCCGCGGCCGCGAGTACCCATGCTTCCTGCTGCGGATCGTCGAGGATCTGCACGATCTCGCCCGCGAGCACTCGGAGCTTGTCCGCCGGCATGGAAGCAAACGCCGTCACCGCGCGCTGCCGCAGGATCGCCGACTCGCTTCGCATCCAATCGAGAAGCGTTCCTTCCAGCGCGTCGATCACGCCGGCCAGTCGTCCGAGCGCACGCGCGGCATGCACCCACACGAGCGGTTCGGGATGGAGCAACAAGGGCTGGAGCATCTGCAGTGCTTCGCCGACGCGTTGCGGATCGGCATCGGGCGAAAGGCCCTTCGCGCACACTTCCAACGCACGCGCCGCCAGCACGCGACCGCGCAGTGTTTCGTGGGCCGGATGGACGATGAGCGCTTTGAACGCGTCTTCGTTGCCGAACACCCACGTGCCGAGTTCGGGCATCTGCAAAGCGCTCGCGCCGGCTTCCCACAAGAGAATGTCCATGCGCGCACGAACCTGCGGATGGGTGCCGTCGAGCAACCACTCGGCGCCACCGGTGGTGGGAACGCACGCGAGTGCGTCGAGCAGCGGACCCTCGAGCACGCGATCACGCGCCGCCTTCGCAACGCGATCGCGAAACGCGGGAACGTTGGCGGCAGCCGCGAGAACCGGCGCGATGCGGGCATCCGCGCGCCCCGAGGCCGCGCCGCACCAGCCGAAGATCAATTCGCCACCGGGTTCGGAGAGAAGTCGCGCCAGGTCCGCGGTGCCGTTCGACGAGCGCGTGAGCGCAGGGAGCGCGCGATCGAGAACATCGGCTTGCGCGACGACATCCGCGGAGAGCGACGCCGATGCGCGACGGCGATCGAGTCGACGCCAGTGCGCGAACAGCGCGGCGAATCCGTGAGGCGTCGTCCCGAGGCGGTCGTTGAGAAATCGGATCGCTTCGCTGACGGACGGGGGGAGCATGGGCGTTCGCTAGTTTACTCGCCGCGAACGAGTCATGCGCATTTCGTGACGATTCACTCGCCGCGGCCCGGCAGTTTGCGCCAGTCGACGATCCCCGCGCGCCGCGTCTCTTGCTGACACGTAGGACAGAAGAACGCATCGTGACCGTGCACGCCAGCTGCGCGGATCTTGGTACCGCAGCGCGGGCACGGATCGCCCTCGCGGTTCCGCACCGAGAGAAAGTCACGGATCTTCTCGTCGAGGGGCGGCGCCCGTTTCGCGATCACGCTGCGCGCGTTGGAAAGGACCTCGACGATGGCGTCGTGAAGCGTGTCGAGTTCGGCCTCGTCGAGGGATCTGACGAACGTCTTCGGATGGATCTTCGCGGCCCATAGGACTTCGTCGGCGTACGCGTTTCCCATCGCGTCGAGCGCGCTCTTGTCCATGAGGAAGACCTTCGCTTGATCGCGCCGCGTCTTCGCGAGCTTGCGAAACGCGGCACGCGTGAACTTCTTCGCGTCGAGCACATCGACGCCGACGGTCTCGAGTCCGGGCGCGTGCTTCCATTCACCCGCCGGGAACACATAGACCTTCCCCATCTGCACGTCGTCGCGATAACGCAGCTCGCGGCCGTCATCGAATGCGAACGCCACCGCGAGGTCGCCGGTCGACTTGCTCTTCGCGTCGGCCGCGACGACGAAGCGACCCGCGAGCATCGGCGCGATCGCCATCTCGACCATGGGATCGGGTCCCTCGAGTTCGAACATCACGAAGTGCGCGCGCCGCCAGATCCGCACGATGCGTCGCCCGACGACGTTCGCTTCGAAGCCCCCCGCGATCGCGACGCGAAGGACCACTGGCTTCTTCACCCGCACCGCGCGAATCGTCGCGCCGCGGAGTGCCTCGTCGAGTTTCGGAAGGACGTATTCGAGGTCGGGGCGCTCGGGCATGTCGTCGCTCGACGGTACCGTGATCTCGCAGCGCCGTGCTTTCAACGCGCCGCCGCGTGGGTGATGATCGCGCCTCGTTCCGCGCCGCACATGGCGCACGAGGAGGGTCGTCGTGAGTTCGAATCAACCGCCGTGGGGATCACCGCCGGGATCGCCGCCGAATCCGTGGGGTCAGCCGCAGCAGTCGCAAGGGGGACAGCAACCGCAGGCGCAACAGCCGATCCCCTCGGGTGGATTCGCGGGACAGGGTCAGCAGCAGCAGGCGCAGCCGCCGCAAGGCGCGCCGATTCCGTTCAGCGGACAAGGTCCCGCGCCGTCGCCGTATGCCGGACAAGGTCCAGCGCAGGGCGCGCCGGCGCCGTACGGATCACCGCCGTCGCCGTATGGCGGCCCCGCTCCCTATGGCGCACCGCCGTCGCCCTACGGCGCACCGAATCCGCAAGGCGCGATGCCGGCGCCATCGTACGGAGGCGCACCGCCCGCATCGGGAGCCGACCCGTACGCAGCGTTCGTGAACCCCGCGAGCATGGTGCCGCAGGGCTCGCCGTACGGCGCGTACACCGGACCGACGCCGGCTGTCCCGCCGACCGGCACCGGGCAACCGGTGGAAGGCTGGCTGCTGTTCCTCTGCGTGTCGCTCACGATCTTCGTGCCGGCGATGATGGTGTACGGCGTGCTCGGCATCTTCCGCTTCCTCAGTGGCGCGCCGCCGTTCGTGATGCTCAACGTGCTGCTCACGCTCGGCATGGCGGCGTTCAGTGTCTACGCGGGCAGCGGTCTCTGGACCCGTCGGCGAGGTGCCGTGAAGATGGCGAAGATCTTCTTCGGCGCACGCGCGGCGCACAGTCTGTTCGGCGGCATGATGTTCATGCAGTACGGATTCATCGGGCCGCTTCCGGCAGCCGGCATCAGCGCCACCATTCCGGTGCTGATCTTCTCCGGCATCTGGTTCGCGTATCTCTCGCAGTCGATTCGCGTGCGCGACACGTACGGCTCGAACAGCTGACCGTTCCGCATACTGCTCGCC
>CBIHQZ010000038.1:0-14598 GCA_966212315.1 uncultured Myxococcales bacterium | reverse complement strand
TCGATGGTCGGGTCGGCAGCTATCTCGAAGCGCGCAGCGTGCTCGGTGTGCTTCTGCAAAACGGATGGATCGTTCGACTCGACCGTGACGTCGTGACGATCACCCCCGCGGGTATCGACGCAGTACGCGGGTAGCCTCTGTTCGATCCGACATCGCGAACCCCACGAAGGTGAGGCTTCGGAGGTGTTGCCGTGGCTTCATTCAGCCGCCGGGCCCCTCGCCGAAGCGCCATTACGCGACATGCGCGTGCCGCTGCACCGCCGCCAGCAGCTGATCCAGGCCGAGCGGCTTGCCGACCGAACCGTTCGCGCCGAGTTCGATCGCACCGCGGACGGCCTGCGTGTCGCCCGACAGCACCACGATCGGGACGTCCGCGAACGACGGGTCGGCGCGGATCGCACGCAACACATCGGTCCCGTTCATCCGCGGCATCATGATGTCGAGAAGGATCAGCGACGGATGATGCGGTGCCACCCGCAGTTGCTCCAACGCGTCGAGGCCGTCGCGCGCTTCGACCGTTTCATACCCTTCGGTACCGAGCGCGAGTCCGACGACGGATCGAATGTCCGCGTCGTCGTCGACCACCATCACGGGGCCTCCGCTGCTCACGTTGCACCGGGCCTTTCTTGCGGCAGTTCCACCGTTACGGTCGTCCCCTCGTCCGGTCGGCTCTTCAGCACCACGGATCCGCCGAGCCCTTCGACGATCGTTTGCACGATGTACAGGCCGAGTCCGAGCCCGCCGTAGTGACGAGCCGACACCGCGCGTTCGAATGCATGGAACACATCGCTCTGACGGTCGATCGCGATGCCGATGCCGCGATCGGCCACGATCAATCTCGCCGTCCCGCTGCTCGCGCTCACGGCGATTTCGATCGGGCGTGCGAGCCCGAACTTGATCGCGTTCGAGAGAAGGTTCGTAACGATCTGATCGACGCGGCTCCGGTCCCACGTGCCTTCGACGCGCGACGGCGCCGTGACCGATAGCGACGACCCGGCCTTCAGCAGGTCCGGCGCGAGGCGTTGCGCGACGGTGCGCACGACCTCCGTGAGATCGACGCGAGAGAAATGAAATATCAGCTGCCCGGTGCGAATCCGCGCGACGTCGAGCAATTCGTCGACGAAACGCGCGAGTCGCTCGTCTTCGCGCGTGATGATGCCGAGTGACCGCGCCGCGGCCTCCGGTGAGAGAGCGCCCTTCTGCAGCAGTTGCGCGGCGAGATGCAGCGACGTGATCGGCCCTCGGATCTCGTGAGCCGCGATCGAGAGAAACTCTTCGCGGGCTTTCAACGCTTCCTGAGCCTGTCGATAGAGACGCGCGTTTTCGAGCGCGAGATCGATGCGCCGCGCGAGTTCCTCGAACAGTCGCAGGTCTTCCTCCGAGAGGGTGCGCCGCTCGCGTGCCGCAAATGTGATCGCACCGAGGAATCTCCCTCGCGCCGACAGTGGCACGGAGATCTGCGAGCGCGCCCCGATCGCGTAACGCGCCGGCCTTCCGGCCATCACCTCGTCCGGGATCTCACCCAGCGACTGACCGTCGCGCTCTTGCGAGATCGCGATCATCCGCCGCGGCGAGCCGTCTTCCGAAGCAAGATCGATCGCGCATGCGTTCGCGATGGCAGGCACCGCGAGTTGTGCGACCGCCTCCAACGCCGCTTCGGGCTCGAGCGACGCGAGCAAGCGACTCGCGTCCGCGAGGAAGATCGCATGCCGAAGCAACCGTTCGCGCTCGGTCACATCGCGAAAGCTCCACACGCGTCCAACGATCCGATCGCCCACGCAGTGCGGCGTCGAGAGCCGCTCGAAGGTCCGGCCGTCTGCGAAGCGAACCGCGTCGAAACTCTCTGCATCGGGCTGCGCGTAGAGATCGGACACGCGGCGGTTGAACGATTCCGGGTCCTCGAGCTGCGAGGACACGGCCTCGAGCAACGCGGTGTCGTCGCCGGTCGCGAGGAGCGCCGGATCGATGCGCCACATCGCCGCGAACTTCGAATTGCACGCACGCACTTTGCCGACCACGTCCACCACGAGAATCCCGTCGGCGGTGGATTCCAACGTCGAGCGCAGAAGCGCCGCGGACTCTTCGACGGCGCGATTGGCGTTCCATCGGTCGGTCACGTCCCAGCAGCAACCGAGGAGGCGCTCGACGTGACCATCGGCGTCGACGCGCGCTTCCGAGCGCGTGTGGAGCATCCGGATCGTGCCGTCGCTGCGAACGATGCGATGGTCGTAAGCGACGGGCTGCAGGTCTTTCATCGATTGCTCGACGGTTGCGCGAGTCGATTCCACGTCGTCCGGGTGCAAGTGCGATGCGAACCCGGCGAAGGTCCCGTCGAAGCTCTCGCGCGTGAGGCCGTAGATGCGAAACAGTTCGTCCGACCACGTCACGATGTCGTTCCGGACGTCCCACTCCCACGTGCCGAGATGCGCGACCGCTTGCGCCTCGCTCAGCCTCTGCTCGCTCTCGACGAGTTGCTGCTCCGCGCGCTGACGCGCCGTCACGTCGAGTGCGACCCCCACGGCGCCGACGACCCGTCCGTCGGGACCGTGCCGCGGTTCGATGCCGACTTCGTACCAACGTCCTCCGAACTCGTAGCGGAACGCGCGCGTCTCACCGGCGAGCGCGGCGCGATGGTTCGCGATCGCGATGTCGTTGGCGTCCGTCGTTCCGAGAAACGTCTCGATGCTCCCACCGATCGCGTTCGACAGCGGTCGGTTGCCGAGGATGTGACCGACGCCGTCGGTGATCCGAAGGGCGGTGTCGATCGCCCACACAGCGCCCGGTAGATGATCGAACACCCGCCGGGCGTAGGTGATGTCGCTGTGCGCAGAGCGCGACGACTTCGCGTGCGTCGATCGTGTCGCCACGACGAGCGCACCGATCACGCGTCCATCCTCGCGGCGACGCGGCGTTCCGCGCACTTCGTACTTTGCGCCGCCCGCACCGACGACACGCGTCGCGAACTGTTCGCCCTTCAGAGCCGACCTCGCCGCGTGCGCGATCGCGCCCGTTCGTCGCGTCACCTCGCCGATCGGACGCCCGACCGCTCGCGCGCTGACGACGTCCATCAGGTCCGAGGCGACGCCTTCGGCGAGCGTGATCGTCCCCGCCGAGTCGACCGTGACCACCAGCACGTCGTGCAGAACCGAATCGCTGGTCTGGCCGACAGCTTCCATGCGCCCCTCGGCGTGTTCTCTATGAGAACGCCGTGCCGACGACGCCGACTCTTACGCTGTCCAACGATCCGTCACTCGTTCCCGATGTTTCGTTTGCCTGCTGAATACATGGCGCGGACGCCCGTCCCAATCGCCGATGCCGCTGCTCAGCTCGGACCGAACTGCCGATGGATTCGCCTCCAGATGTGCGACGATCGACGTCGTTCGCGGTGAGATCCGAAGGGGCGAAACAATGATCAAGGTGCTCGTCGCCGACGACCACGCGGTCGTGCGACGTGGGCTTCGACAGATCCTGGCGGAGACCGACGACATCTCCGTGATGGGCGAGGCGCCGACCGCGCCCGACGTCATTCGCCTGGTGCGCGAGCAGCGCTGGAACGTGGTCGTCCTCGACATCAGTCTCCCCGGCGGCAACGGGATCGAACTCATCGGCGAGATCCGGCGCGAACGGCCCGACGCACGCGTGCTCATCCTGACGGTGCACCCCGAAGACCAGTACGCGGTCCGTGCGTTGCGCGCCGGCGCCGCGGGCTTTCTCAACAAGGACTCAGCCCCCGACCGGCTGGTCGACGCCGTGCGCCGCATCGCCGCAGGTGGGCGTTACGTGAGCCCCGAACTCGCCGAGACGCTGGCCTCCGCCGTTGCGGGTGACGAGAAGACGGAACTGCACGCGAAGCTCTCGGACCGCGAGTTCGAAGTGCTCAAGCTCATCGCGTCCGGCAGGACCGTCTCGCAGATCGCGCACGATCTTTCACTGAGCGTGAAGACCATCAGTACCCATCGCACGAGGCTGCTCAAGAAGATGGGGATGCAGACGAACGCGCAGCTCACTACGTACGCGGTTCGGAACAACCTCGTCTCGTAGGACGAACACCGACAAGGCCAAGGCGATCGTCCTACAGAGAATCGGGGGGAACGCTGATTCGTCGAACGCGCGATCACGCGCACACTCGATGGCGTGAAGGTCTTGATCGTCGACGACGTCGTCTCCGTACGTACGCGCATCGCTGCGCTGCTCCGCGAGATCGTGCCTCCCGTCGACATCCTCGAGGCGGCCGAAGCGGAGACGGCGTTTCGCTTCATCGAGAGCGATTGCCCCGAGATGGTGGTGCTGGATCTGCACCTCCCCGGGTTGAACGGCTTGCAGATGCTTCCGCGCATCGTGCGTTCGAAGCGGCGACCCCTCATCGTCGTGCTGACCAACGACGCGAGCGAGCAGCACCGCGCGCAATGCCTCACCCTCGGCGCGGATCACTTCTTCGACAAGTCGACCGACATCGATCGCTTCGTACAAGCCGTCAAAGACGCGCTTCCCGCGGCCGTCGATCCGTCTGCGCCGTAGGACGCCGGCCGAGCCGCGTAGGAGTTTCTGCCGCCGAGACGCCCTCACGTCCTACGCCCGAAAGAGGGTTCGCCCGATGGGGCGCAGTGGCGGGGGGACGCACAGTTCGTTCATGCACACCCGGTCGCATGACGACGTTGCCGACACGCTGCGCGCATTCTTCGCGACGCGAGCGAACGGAGCACTGATCGTGCTCGATCCGACCGATCGGATCGCGTTCGCGAACGACGCAGCGGTGTCTCTCCTCGGCGCCGACGTACTCGCGCTGCTCGACGGTCCCGACTCGGGCGTCGCTTCGCGCGCGGGGTTTTCGCAAGCGGTTCGCACCAACGGCGAAGCCACGGTCGACGTGCGTTCGATGCCGCCCGGCGCGGCGGTCCCGATGCAGATCCGCTTCGACGGCACGCGCGTCGAGCAGAGCGTGGTGATCACGGCGCGCGACGTGGCGCCCGAGATGGCGGCCGAACGCGAGATACGGCACCTCCGGCGCATCGAGTCGGCCGGGCTGCTCACCGCGAGCATCGTGCACGACATGAACAACCTGCTGACGCCGATCCTCTGCCTCAGCTCGCTCGTGAGCGAGAGCGTTCCCACGAACTCGCAGGCCTCCACGTACTCGCACGAGATCGAACTCGCCGCGCAGCGCGCAGCGGGTTTGATTCGACAGCTGCTCGCGTTCGTCCGTCGGCAAGGGCCGCAGTCGGAGCGATTCAATCCGGCCGATGCAGCGCGCGAGATGGGTTCGATCGTGCGGCAGATGGCAGGCGACAACATCGCGGTGCAGTTCTCCGTCGACGACGACACGGTCGGAAGCGTGAGCGCCGATCGCGAGCAGTTCGAACAAGTGCTTCTCAATCTGGTGGCCAATGCCGTCGACGCGATGCCGCGCGGTGGACGACTGACGGTGCGTGCCTCGAACACCACGTTCGTCGCGACGCACGGCACGCAGCGTTCGCAGCGCCCGCGTTCGGGTGTGAGCATCTCCGTGAGCGATACCGGCAACGGCATCGCGCCGGAGGTGCGCGACCGGATCTTCGAGCGATTCTTCACCACGAAGGGCCCGCAGCACGGCACCGGCCTCGGTCTCGCGACCGCGCATCGATTCGTCGTGAGCCACGGCGGTCACGTCGAGGTCGACAGCGAGCCGGGACACGGCACGACGGTCACCATCATCCTTCCGCGCGACGAGTCGGAGCCGCCGCCGCAACAGGCCGAGGTCACGCATCTCGAGGCACCGCGCGGGACCGAGACGATCCTCGTGGTCGACGACGATCCGCAGCTTCGCCGCACCGCGCGATTGGTGCTCGAGGCGCGCGGTCATCGGGTGCTCGAAGCGGAAACGGGCGCCGAAGCGCTGGCACAGGCGATCGATCATCGCGTCGACCTGGTGCTGGTCGACGTCGGACTGCAGCGGGTGAACGGACGCACGCTGGTCGATGCGATCCGTGCAACCGGGCGCGACGCAAAAGTTCTCTTCATGTCGGGCCATCCGGACCACGTGCTTGCCGCCTACGGCGTCGACGCCGAGCGTTCGCCGCTGATTCGCAAAGCCTTCACCGAGCAGGACTTGCTGACGCGCGTGCGCGCGGTCCTGGACGGCGAAGAGCGCGAGGCCGAGACCGGCTGACCGATCGCGCCCGGGATGACAGCGGCGCATTGAATCCGATACGCGACGCCCGCAAGATCGCCGCGTGATCCATCGTCGTGCCGCTTCGCGTGCGTTCGTTCTGTGGTGTGCCCTTGTCGTCGGTTGCAGTGCCGGCGGCGGCGGCGGAACCGGTACGGGCACCGGCACCGGGGCGGGTTCGGGCGGTGAGCAGAACACCACGCAGAACACGTTCGACAACGACGGCGGCGCGCTCGAGCCGAGCGACGGCGGCGGCATCACGATGGCGACCGACGCAGGGCTCACCGTCGTTGCCGACAGCGGTTCGACCGCGTATGTCGCACAGCCCGGCGCGGATTTCCCGATCGCGGCGATGCGGCTCTCGCCGACCGCGGATGCGCGCAACGCGGACGCACGCGTCGATGTCGAGTTGCGCGCGGACGGCACGCTCTACTCACACGGCCAGCAATTCGGTCAGCTCTCGGGACGTCGCGTGATCTCGCCGAATGGTCGCGAACTGCTCGCGGTCGCGGTCGACGGCACCGTCTCGATCGGCGGCACCCCGACCCGCGCGCGCATGCGCGACGACGGCGACACGCAGATGCCGACCGGCGCGATTCTCACGTTCTCGGACGATGGCCGCCCGATCGCGATCGGCCCGAATCAGCAGCGCGAGCCCGGCCCGGCGCAGGTAAGTGGGTTCAGCAACGAGCGTCGACGGACCGCGGCCCTGCTCGCGATCATCGCAGCCACCATCGCGCCCCAGTAATCGCGACGCGCGAGCTTCTCACCACGCGCTCAGCGCGCGAATGCATTCGTTCAGCGCACCCGGCGCGCCGCATCGCTCGAACGTGCATCCGCCCGGCGACACGGTGACGCGGCCGACGCGCCACAACGGGTTCTCCCCGCCTCCTGGCGACAGACGCACCGGCTCGCTCTCGAACGCGAGCGTCCCCGCGCAGTACACGCGCGCCACGACCGGCGTGGTCTCCGAGCCGCCGAAGTAGTGCACGCCGACGTCGAACTGCGTTCCCACCGTCGCTTCACGCACGTTGATGTTCTCGGGACCCGGCAGATCCGAGATGTGATCGATGTCCTGCTGCGGATTGTTCGCTCGTCCGCTCGGCGGCCACTCGATCCGTTCCATGTCGCACAGCATGCCGGGCTGCCCGCACGGGCAATTCGCGTAGTAGCAGTCGGCGTCCATCGGCGCGCCGAAACCCCAGTGGCCCTGTGCGAGGGACACGTTCGCGAGATGCAGATCGATGTCGATGCCCCCGCCCTGCGGATTGCACGACGCGCACGAACGATCGGTGTTCCACACGATCTCGACACGGACCGCTTCGTCGGTCGCCGCGAGCGCCCGCGTGGTGCAGAACGCGAAGTTGCCGCGATTGTTCGTCGCGGTGAAACGGAACGTCCAGTTGCCGGCGACGTCGAACGTGAACGGCGTGACGAGTTGCGCGGGTGCCGACAGCGACGCCGTGCTGGTAATCGGCGCACCGACGATCTCCCAGCGATACGTGAGCGGCGCACCGGTGCGCGACTGCGCGGTGGCCGCGAGTTGAACGGTCTGGAACGGTCGCGACGTGGTGTCGGGCGGGCAGGCCACGATCACATCCGGATCGGCGTGGAGATTCACCCGACACGCGGCAGTGAGCCCGGCGGAGTCGGTGGCCACGAAGCGAAGCTGCCAGTCGCCGAGTTGATCGAGCGCGAAGCGAGTCGAGAGCTGATTGGCCGGCTGCGGTATCGACATCGACGCGGACGGGCGTGATTCGACGGTCCATGCGTACGTGAGCGTGCGACCGAGACGCGAACGCGCGGTCGAGACGAGCGGCAACGTGACGCCGATGAAGTTGCTCTGGTCCTGCGGGCAGAGCACTTCGATCGCGGGATCCGCGATCAGATGCACATCGCACGTCCCGCTGTTGCCTTGCAGATCGGTGGCGGTGAATCGCACGAACCACTCGCCGCCGGTGTCGAACGTGACCTGCGTCGTGAGTGCGTCGGGCGGCATCGGCGCGAGGTGCGAATCCATCGGACCGCGCTCGACGACCCACGCATACGTGAGCGGAAGTCCGAGGCTCGACGTGGCGGTCGCGGTGAGCGCGACGGTGCTCGTCTGCGTGCTGTGGATCGGCGCCGGGCACACGACATCGACGCGACCGGTGACGTCGCGAGGAACATCGCGCGGCACGTCGCGGGGGACGTCGCCCGGGACATCGCGGATCACGTCGGGCGGCGTGAAGACGTCGGGCACATCGGTGGCTTGCGTGTCGGGATAGCTCGCGTCGCGCGGGCCTCGCAGTTCGGAGCGGGCGCCGCATGCAGCGAGTGCGATGGCGAATGCGAGCAAGACCGCGAGCGAAGAAAGTCGAAGCGGAGAGTGCGTCAAAGAAGCCTCCGTGAGCGCGCAGCATAGCGCCTCGCACGAAGGGTCGCGACGAAGCGCGCAGCGAGGCTCCGCTCAGCGTCCCGTCCCGGTCACGGTGAAGCTCCGCATCGAGCACTCGAAGAGTGGGTCGCAGGCGGTGGTCATTCCGGGCTCGAGGAAGTCCACGCTGAAAGTTCCGCTGAAATGCGTCGCGTCCGAGAACGTGCCGGTCAGGCTGTACACCTCGTCACATCCCGCGCCGGCCTGACCCGGATTCGTCCCCGTCACGGCGAACATCGTGCCCGTGGGTGCCGCGCTGGTCATCGTCGCCGGTGCGCCGGTCACCGTCAGCGTGCCGCCCGAGATCGCGAACATCAGAGTGGGCACGTTGAGCGCGTACAGTCCGAACGCGCAGCTGTAGGCGGGCGCGGGCGCGAGGTCGTAGATCCCCGAATGCACGTTGGTCGAGCACGCGGGATCCATCGTGTGCGTGCATCCCATCGACGACTCGCTGCATGCATCGACGGTGCAAGGATTCGAATCGTCGCAATTCACCGTCGTCCCTGCGACGCATGCGAGTTCGCCGCTGCAGCGTTCGACGCCGGTGCAATAGAGATGGTCGTCGCATTGCGCGTCCGAGCCGCAACTCGAGGCCATCGAACATCCGATCCCTGCGATGCATACCTGAGGCGCCGTGCACCGATTGTTCTGCGCCGTGTGAAGGCACTGACCGTTCGACTGACACAGGTCGACGGTGCAATCGAGGTTGTCGTTGCAGTCGGCCGCACTCGCACACGCCGCCGTGCAACCGCTCGAGCCACACATCTGCCCCGGCGCGCAGAGATTGTTGTTCGGCGAGTGCTGACATGTCCCGTTGACCAGGCACGCGTCCATCGTGCAGTCGACGCGGTCATTGCACTGCGCGGCCGACGAGCACGTCATCCCTGCGTCGCAAGTGCCGGTCGACGCATTCGAGCAAACGCCTCCGACGAGGCACAGGTCGGTCGTGCACGGATCGTGATCTTCGCATTCGGCATTGGACGCGCACGAACGCCCGTCGGCGGACGACGCGACATCGCTGCCCGCATCGGTGAATCCGTGCGATCCGGCGCAGCCGCCGAGAAGCATCAACCACGGCGCGAGTCGCAAAGCGTGTCGCATGACCATTCGCCTCCCGTTCATGGAATCAAGGTGCCGTTCACCAGCGCGAAGTGAGAGTTGCAGCTGATGTCGCACCCGCCGGCCGAGAGATTCCACGAGCCCATGAACATCCCCGGCGAGGTGAACGAACCCGACATCGTGATCGTCCCGCTGCAGCCAGCAGCCGCCCACGGCCCCGACGCGGAGAACATCGCACCGCTCGGTGCACCACCCGTGAGTGTCGACGCGAAGCCGGTGAGAGTGACGGAACTCGCGGTCGCGGTGAGAACGATGGAACTCACCGGCCCGATCGATCCGTTCGCGCATGTGAACGAAGGCGCGGGCGAGAGCGTGTAGTGCCCCGACTGCACTGTTCCGCCGCATGGATTCAAGGCGGTGTGCATGCACATCCGGCTCGACTCGTCGCATTGGTCCGCGGTGCAGGCGTCGCTGTCGTCGCAGGCGATGGCCGTTCCCGCGGTGCACGTCCCGGCGCCGGCGGACATCACGCAACGCTCTGCGCCGTTGCAGTAGCGCGCGTCGTCGCAATCGGCATCGGCGCCGCATCGACCGACAGCGATGCATCCGAGTGCGACGGAACACGTCTGCATCGAACCGGTGTCGCACAGCGAGTCGTCGCGCACGTTCTGGCAGTTGCCGCCCACGCCGCAGACGTCGTGAGTGCATGCGACCGAGTCGTCGCAGTCGGTGTTGCTCGTGCAACTCCGTGTCGCCGAGCAACCGCTCGCGCCGCAAAACTGTCCCGATGCGCAGGTCGAATCGTGCTGGCACACGCCGCCGATCAGACAGAGATCGGTCGTACACGCGAGCGCGTCGTCGCAGTCGGTGTTGCTCGCGCAACGCGTGCCCGTGTCCGTTTCGGACGGGGCATCGTGCGCAGATGTGTCACCGCTCGCGTCGGGCCACGGCATCGTGCGCTCCGGCCCGCACGCAACGAGCACCGCCACCATCACGCCAGCGCCCCACGCCATCCGCCGCATGAATCGATACGCTACCCGAACCGCGCGCCGCTTTCAGCCCGTGCTCGAACGAACGAACACCAGATGGAACGGCACGCCCTCGCCGGCCCATCGCTCCGCCGCGGACTGCCAGACGGAAATGAACTCGCCGGCGGGTTCGAACGCATACGCGAACAATTCGTTGGCGCCGTGAACGCACAGCACGTACGCCGGCGCCTCGCGCCACGAGAGATCGCCGAGGCAATCGGCGACCGCATCCCAATTGCCACCGAAGTACTCGGGGAAATCCATGGCCGCGGCGACTCGCGCGAGGAGCGCGTCCTTGTCGCGAACGCCCGTCGCATCGAGTTCGAACACCGCGCCGCCGCGCGAGGCAGCGTGATCGCGCACGCCGGCGAATTCGTCGTCGCTCGCGAAGTGAACGCACTGGAACGACGGTCGATCGGTATCGCTCGGCACCATGTCAGTACCTCGAGGGGTCGATGAGAACGAACGAACGGTAGTGGTCGTCGGTGTAGTACGTCTCGCTCGAATCACCGCGGATGATTCGCCGCGCGCCACGCGTCGGTGTGCCCGGCGTTCGCACGGTGAACTCGTGGTAGTAGCCGTCATCGTGCGCGGGCAATCGCCGCTCGCGATTCTCGAACACCACGCCGTCCTGCCGGTACGGATAGGGTCCGTTGCTCGCGATGCGCGCGAGGGTCGCGTGGATCTCGTTGCGATGTTCGACATCGCCGAACGGAATCGCATCGGTCGCGACGCCATTGCGCGGACGAATGACAGCCGGCGGCGGAGCCATCGGTGCGGAGGGCACCTGCGGCAGCGGCACGTACGGTGGCGGGAACAGCGGCGGTGACGGCGCCGGCGCGGTCTGCGCAGAGGGCGATGCTTGCTCGCCGAAAATCGCATCCACGTCGCAAGCCGTGAACAAGAACATGGCGATGAGTGCGAGCAGCCTGGTCACGCGTCCCTTTTCGTCGAGTTCAACGCGAGGCGGATTCGAGGCGTCGGGCGTCGAAGATCCCGCCGGTGCCGTTCGACTCGATCATGTCGACCGTCGCGCGCGCGGCCGCGAATGCGAAGCCGAGTCCGTGGCCCGTGAACCCGACCGCGAACGCGATGCGAGGACGATGCGGCAACGCGCCGACCAACGGAAGTCCGTCGTTCGAGAAGCCCATCACGCCGCTCCATCGATGTGTGATCGGCACACCCTTCAGCGCCGGCCACGCTTCGTAGAGGAATTGCTCGATGCCGCTCTGCACGCCCGGCGTCGGCTCGTCGGCGAAACCGACCTCGCTCTCGGCGAACGCACGGCGCCACCCGCCCGCGACGAGGGTGCCGTCGGGAAGTTGCCGCACGTATTGGAATCCATCGTCGGTGTAGACGAGCGCACGCACGAGCGGCGCGACCGGTGCGGTTGCGAGCACCTGCCCGCGCACGGGGCGCACGCGTTCGGCGAAGTAGGGATCGAGCGTGCGACTGTATGCGTTGGTCGCCAGGATCACTCGCGACGCGGCGATGTCACCGCGCGCCGTACGCACGAGGACCCCACGTCCGTCGTCGTCGATCGAACGCACTTCGTGATGTTCGAAGATCTTCGCGCCGGCTTCGACGAGGTTGGTTGCGAGCCCGCGCGCGAGTTTCACCGGATGCACGCCGTGATCGGCGGGAACGAACAGCCCGCCGTGAAAACGCTGGGATCCGAGTTTCTCCGACACCGCGGCTGCATCGAGAAGCGCGACGTCGAACCCGTCCTCGCGCAACAACGCATGCGAGGCCGCGATCTGCACACGCTCTTCTGGCGTCCACGCAGCAACGACACTCCCGCACGGCACCAGATCGCACGCGACGCCTTCGTCGGCGGCGACGACATCGACCAACTCGCGAAGGTTCGCCTGCGAGACCTGCCAGATCTCACGCGCGCGCGACCGGCCGTGCGTCTCGATCAACGTGACGTAGTGATCCGCGAGGCCGGTCATCGCGAAGCCGGCGTTGCGCCCGGTCGCTCCGGCGGCGAGATCACGCGCTTCGATCAACGCGGGAAGAAGCCCGCGCGCGACGCATTGCCGCGCGATCGCGAGTCCGGCGATGCCGCCACCGATGATGGCGACATCGACCGTCGCGAGTCGTTCGGAGGTGCGGGCATCGCGCCAGACGGAAACGCTCATCGTGGACTACACCGCACGATCGAGATCGAGCCGGTCGGTGTGCACGGGCGTATTGGTCGAGCCATTCGGTTGCGCGTCGCCGCCTCGTGCGGGCGGAGCGAGTTCACTCGGGCGCACCGAGAAGACGCGTTTCCAGATGGGATAGCTGAAGCCGAAGTACACGACGGAACCCGATGCGAGATTCGCGATCTCCATCGGCACGTGCAGCCGGCTCTCGAGCAGATGGAAGACACCGACCGTCGCCCAGTACGCGCAGAACTCGACGAACACGAACCACTTCAACTGACGCCCGAGCGCGCCGCTCCCCGCGTTGAATGCGTAGTAGCGGCTCCCGAGAAACTGCGTGAGCGTGCCGAGCGCGAGTGCCGGGATCTTCGCGGCGGTGCGGTCGAGATGCAGCACGCGCACGAGCAGTTCGAGAACCGCGAAGTCGATCATGGTCGCAACGATCCCGACCGCGCTCGAACGAACCACGTTCTTGCGGAAGAACCGGCGGATCGAATCGCCGATCGATGCGGTGAGGATGGCCACGCGGTTCGTCTCCGGAGCGCCGATCGATGCGTCGGATGACGTCTCGTCGTTGGCGCTAGTTACGTCGGCCGTGGTGTCGATGCAAGGCGTCGAGGCTGTAATCGCGAATGACATGCGTGCCGGGATACGGCCGCGAGTCGGCCGATCTTTCGACTGCGCATTGTCTTTCGCACTGCGCAGTCGAAGTCGCGGCGAGCCGGCGACTGCGCTGTCGCCACGTTACCGCGAGGCGATGGCCCCGCGCCGCGTTCGCCGCGACGCATGGTCAGTTCAATGCCCGGATCCGATCACGCTTCGTGACGCCCGGCTTCGAGTCGACCTCGACATCCGGCGCCACGACGACTTCCGGCCGCACGACCTCGCCCGCGGCCGAGTGCCCATCGTTCGCCACTGCGACACGCTCCAATTCGAGGGCGTCGTCGTTGGCCGCGCCGGGTTCCGCCGGGAGCCAGTAGACGATCTCGCCATCGTCGCGCAGCGCGATCCACTGCGGCGCATCCGCGATGCTCTCGCCGCTCCGAGTCCACACGTCCGCGATGACTTCCTCGCCGCTCTGAAGGCGAAGCAGCACGCGATCCCACCCCGGCCGTCCGCGATCGTCGCCCACCATCGAGTCGTGATGGTCGCGCAGCACGCGTACGAGTTGGCAGGTCACGCAACCCGCGTAAGGGAGCTCGAAGCGTCGGGTTTCATACATGGCGTAAGTCCCTTTCCTCGATGGTCTTACGCAAGGGGTGATCCAGACCCTGTGCGAAACCGATGCGCGGCTCAACCGCCCGAGTGCAGGGCCTCTTCGATCGCGGCGCGAACTTCGGGGGCCATCACCACGCCTTCGTAGCGCATGTGACCGATGTACATCGTCGGGAGCCCGTGGACTTCCGACGCCGTCGCGTCGCTTCGATCGGACGCGAGGCGCGCATCGGTTCGATCGGCGTGGAGGCATTCGCGGTAACGCGTCATGTCGAGATGAAGGGCCTCGGCGTGATGTGCGCAGCCGGCTTCGTCGATGTCGTCGTTGCGAAAGAGCGCATCGGCCATTTCGTCGCCGCGCCCCTGCTCTTCCGCGCAACACGCCGCCCTCGCGGCGCCTTCGGCGTGCTCGTGCATCGAGAGTGGCACGTGTTTGCGCACCAGACGGACGCGCGGTCCGAATGCGGGGAGTGTCTGCATCAGTTCGAGGTGTTGCCGCCGACAGAAGGGGCACTCGAAGTCGGCGAACTCGACGATCGTGGCAACCGCGGGGCGCTGCTCGTGCGCCACGGGTGCCGGCAGGTTCGC
>CBIHQZ010000037.1:0-14628 GCA_966212315.1 uncultured Myxococcales bacterium | reverse complement strand
AGAGCAGTACGACGCGCTCGACGAGAAGGAACGCATCTTCCGCAAGATGCGGTGAGCCTCGGCGCGTCTCACCGATCAAGTCTTCGGGCTTCGTAGCAGTCGCGTCAGCGACAGCCGCGGGGACTCACTCAGCGGCCTGCGTGCGCGATCCGCTCTCGAGACGCGTTTCACTCGAGCGAGCGCCTGCATCGGGAATCGTCGCCCGCGTCGGCAGGTCGACTTCGAACGTCGCGCCTTCGCCCATGGTGCTCTGCACGCGGATCTCGCCGCCGTGAGCCGTCACGATCTGCTGGACGATCCAGAGGCCGAGTCCGAGACCGCCGTATTGCCGTTCCGACGACGCTCGTTCGAAGCGCTGGAAGATGCGTTGATGGTCGTCGGACGAGATGCCGATGCCGCGATCGCGGACGGAGAGTCGGACGCGGTCGCCGGTGTTCCGCACGTTGATTTCGACGGGCTTTCCGGCGCCGTACTTCACCGCGTTGCCGAGCAGTTGCATCACGAGCTGATCGAGACGTCCCCCGTCCCACACGCCACGGACCGCCTCGTCGGAAGTCACTTCGATCGAACACGCGGCGCGCCGCGCCTCGGGAAGAAAACGTTCCACTGCGGCTTCGACGATCTGCCGTAGATCGACGTCTTCGACGACGAGATCCAGTCGCGTCTCCGTGACACGCGAGACATCGAGAAGGCTGTCGATCAATCGCGTGAGCCGCTGAACCTGGCGATCGACTGCGGTGAGCGAGTGCTGCAGCCGTTCCTGGGGCACGGCGCGATGCTCGCGAGCGCTGCGCACGAGATGGTCGATGTGCAGTTGCAGCGCCGTCACCGGCGTCTTCAATTCGTGTGACGCAACGGAAAGAAATTGGTCGCGGGAGCGAACCGCAGCCTGCGAGTCTGCGAGTAGTCGCGCTCGCTCGGCTTCGGCGCGCTGACGATCGGTGACGTCTCGCACGATCGCGACGAAGCGCGGCTTGTCGACACGCGAGGCCACCTTCTGGATCGCCATCTCGATCGCACGTTCGGAATTGCCCCGGCCGCGTTCGAACGATTCGAGTTTCACGACGTCGGTCGTGCCCGCACGCAGCGGCGCGAGGATCTCGTCGAAGCGAGTGCGATCGAGCAGCGGAAGGAACTCGAGCGGCCCGGTTCGCTCGACGTCCGCGGCTTCGATTCCGAGTCGCGCGGTCGCTGTCTCGTTGGCGTACGTGAAGCACAGCGTCGAGACGTCGAACATCCACACCGCGTCGTGCACGGAGTCGAGCGTGATCTTGAACTGATCGAGCGCGGCTTCGGTGCGCTTGCGTTCGTCGATGTCGGTGAAGGTGCCGAGCCACGCGACGATCTGCTGGTCGGCGTTGCGTTCCGGAAGAGCGCGGCCGAGGTGCCATGGATACGAGCCGTCGGCATGGCGCAGTCGACATTCGATGTGCAGGGGATTGCCCGTCTGAAGCGCTCCCCGCCACGCGAGATCGCAGCGCGCGCGATCCTCGGGGTGAACGAGCGCGAGCCACCCGCCCTTCATCGATCGCTCCGGCGCCAGTCCCGTGAACGAATGCCAGCGCTGATTGAAATGATCCGGGGTCCCGTCGGCGCGCGCAGTCCACACGATCTGCGGAATGGCGTCGGCGAGGTTCCGGTACCGCTCTTCGTTCGCGCGGGCCATCTCGCGCAACTGCGCGGCGCGCTCGCGGCGTTCGGCGTCGCGCAGCAGGTCTGCTTGCCGGCGGATCTGGAGTGTCTTGCGATGAAGATCGACGAACACCGCGACCTTCGCGCGCACAACGTCGCTGTCGACCGGCTTCACGAGATAGTCGACCGCGCCCGCGGAATAGCCGCGATAGATGAACGAGAGATCGCCGCCGACGGCGGTGAGAAAAATGATCGGCACCGCCCGCGTCGGTTCGCGTGCCTTGATGAGTGCCGCGAGTTCGAATCCGTCCATCTCGGGCATCAGCACGTCGAGAAGGATCAACGCGAACTCGTCGCGAAGCAGCGCCCGCAGCGCTTCGGCGCCGGATTGCGCGGTCACGACGTTGTATCCGGGGAGGTTCAATGCCGCGCGGACAGCGACAAGATTCTCCGGTCGGTCGTCGACCAGCAGGATGTTCACGGTCTCGGCTTCAACGGCAGCGTCGGTGTGGATCACGACTCGTGTTCTTTGATCGGGCGTCCAGCGACAGCGAGAAGGTGCGGCGTCGCGTGAATCTGGTTGTTCCCGGCAGATAGTGTCAATTCGCGCGGTCGGCCAAGCTGCGGCGCATCAAGCATGCGATCGCACACGCGAGCGGTACGAACGCGATGTCGATGATCCCGGCGCCCTTCCGTTTTCGATGCGCGCCGTCATCGAGTCATTCGGCCGCGATGAAAAGTGACGATCGAGCGACGCATTGCTCGGCCGTGGGACGATTTATCGGCCGCGCAGGTAGATCGGATTGGTCATCGCGAACGGCGTCAGCGGTGGGTCGTCGGTGAGCACGGGAATCGGGTTGGGACCTCGCGTGCGAAAGAGAACGAACGGTTCGTCACGCCGTACCCGCACCGACGCGTCGGCGACGATGCGACCCGCACTCCGAACGATCCGCGCATTCGGCACCGCTTCGATACGCCCGTCCGCGTGAAGCAACTCGAGCGTGTCGATCGGCATCCAGTCGGCGCTTTCCGCATGGACCGCGAGTGTCACCGTCGGAGCGTTCCCGGGCACGACGCCTCCGATTGCGCGCGGCAGGCCGGGGGCGGAAACCGCGAGCATCGGTCCGTCGGTGATCACCGCATCGCGCTCGCTTCGCAGCGCTCGGATGACGTCCGTGATCGCAAGTCCGTGCTCGCCGCGGGCCGGCGCATGGAAACACGTGCGTGGGTATCCGACTTCCTGGACGACGATCGAGTGCGAGTCGCTGTTCGCCGTGGCCGTGATCCGCGCGCCGCCGCGCAGCAACGCGAGCCAGTCGCGCGTCACCGTTTCCACTGCTTGTTGAGAACGCCCGTTCCACACTTCGATCGCGTCGAACGTCGGTGTCATGTCGCCGAGCGTGGCGCGACCGGTCGCTGCGTCGAAGCCGACGACGTCCAGCATTCCCGTCGGCGCGCCCGACCGCGGGTGATTCACCTGCACGATCGCATCCGGCGCGATCGCCCGCGCCCTCGCGACGAGTTCGCGCGGTGAGAGTTCGAACAGATCGGGTGCTCCGCCGAGCGGCGCGTCGGGGCGATACGCGAGCGGATAGAGATTCCAGTGACCGGCCGGATGGAGCGCGGCGTCGGTCGAGATCTCGTCGCCGACGATCGTGAGGAGCATTCCGTCGAGCCCTTCGTCGTGCACTGCGGGGGCAAGATCGGTTGCGACGTTGTGGTCCGTCGCGGCCATCACATCGAGCCCTTCGGCCGCGGCGGCGCGCACTCGGTCGCGCAGCGCGACAGGCGCATCGAGCGATGACGACTGATGGACATGAAAATCGCCGCACGCGTCGTCGGTCAACGGCAGCACTCGATGCGTCTCGAATGCGTACGTCGCGTGCGCGCCGGGGGCGACGGTCACGATGGTGTCGGGAAGATCGTAGGCAGGTCCGTGCGTAACGACGACGTGGTAGCGGCCCGGTGCGAGCGGTACTTCGATCGTTCCACTCGCGCCGATCACGACGCTGTTGCGCGCACCATCGGCGTGACCCACGCCTCCGAACATCGGGTTCGGCGTTTCGTCGATGCCCGTGATGATCGCGCGGCCGGGGAGTGGCTGCGCGCCTTCGTGAAGCGACACAGTGAGAGAGGCCGGGGGGCCGAGAACGAGTTCGACGCGCGCGCGTGCATTGGACGCGAGTGAGATCGGTGCGAGCAGAAGGGCCCGCGTTGCCGCGTCCGCGATGCGTCCCGCGGCCGTCACTTCGATGGCGTACGAACCTGCGTCGACAGCGAGACGCGCATCGCCGCGGGCGTCGGTGGATGCGAGTGCACGCGGTGGTCCGTTGATCTCACGGTCGTGCAGCACGATGCGTGTTCCCGCGACTGCGAGGCCATCGGCATCGTGCACGTGCACGGTCAGTGAAGCGCTGGGCGCGAGTCTCCCCGCAGCCTCGAGCGCGCGCTCGACATCCGGCGTCGACGCCACGCCCATGCGCCGCACGTAGGTTCGCGATTCGCCGGGAGCCAGCGTCGCATCTCCCTGTGTGGGATTGCTCCAGTTCGATCCGTTCGGTCCGACCAGCGGATGGTCCGCGAAGTACGCGTACGCGCTCTGCTGACCGACCCCCGCGATGTACGGCTCTTCCGACGTGCGAGGCGGGCGGAAGCCGAGACCGGGTACCCAGTGTTCGGCCCCCGACCATTGAATCGCATCACCGAGTCCGACTTCCGTGGGAGTCGCGCCGCGATTGCGAAGCGTCGTCGTGAGAACGACAGCGCGGTCGTCGGGTCCCAATGAATATTCGGTGGTCCCCTCGAGCCCTGGCGTGCGCGGATCGTCGCCCGCGACGATGACGACCGCGCGTCCGCCCGCGCGCGTTTCTGTGCGGAGCGTGTGATAGCGAAGTTGTCGCGGAAATCTCCCGAGGAAGTTGAACAGCTGGCCGAGTTCGTCGACGCCATCGACGGTTGCGAGATCGACGAGCTGTCCCCCCGAGAGTGCGAATCCGCCGCCCTGAGGAACGTCGTCGATGACAGCCCGCACGAATCGATTCTCGAGAACGACATCTCCGAGTCGCCCAGCCGCATAGCGGCCGCGCACGAGATCGCTCGCATGCTCGGCCCGGTGCGCGCGGGCGGGAACCGGCGCGACGCGTGGCGGCGCCGCAGCAGTGTGCCGGCATGCAGCGCTCGTCAGGGCGAGCAATGCGAGGGTCGTCCGTCGGTGCGCTCGGGCACGCATTCGAGCGGCAGTACGACGATGTGACAGGGCTCGCAAGTCGCTTCGATCGAGCGGTTGATCAGCCTGCTTCGACGGCCCGCGCGAGGACCAGCCGGTCGAATCGGGCGCCGCTGGAAGCATCGTCCCACGTCGCGAGAATCTCGTAGTCGGTGACGCCGTCGTGGATTGCCGGCGAAGGCACGGTGACGTACATGCGAATCGCGCGTGCCGGAGGCTTCTCGTCACCGACACTGACGACGACGCTCGACTCGAGGCCATCCGCGAAGGCGAACTCGTGCGCTCCGGCCTCGAAGCGCAGCAATCGCGCTCCGCGCCCCGCAATGGTCAGCGACAGTGCCGCGTCGTGGGATTCGCGTACGACGCGCGATGCGCCTGCGTGACGTTCGACGAATGCCGCATAGCGTTCCGCGAGCCATTCCGCCTGGCGTGCGGCGCGCGAAGTCACGGGCGTGAGTCGCAGATGCAGCGGTTCATCGGGCTCGCGCAGCGCGATGCGTTCGAACTCGACGGCCAGGCTCGACTCGTCGAGTGCGTCGATCTCGGGGCGCGTGGTCGGCACCACCGCGACTGCATCGCCGCGCACCACCAGTTCGAGCACGCGCGCACCACGCGTGGGTGCACGGGCCGCCACGACACGCGCGAGAGGGGCCACGATCCAGTGTTCGATCGCGCGTTGGAGCGGGCGCGCGCCGTAGCGAGCATCGAAACCGATCGCCGCGATCCGCTCGATCACCGCGTCGTCGTATCGCACCGATACGTCCCGGCGCGCGAGCCCTTCGCGGGCCAGGGCGCGATCGACCGCGCGGCGCGCGATGAGTTCCACCGTTGCGGGTGCGAGCGATCGGTACGGCACGATGTGGTCGAACCGGTTGAGCAGCTCGGGGCGAAAATACGCTGCCGCCGCTGCGACGTAGTGCGTGTCGATGTCGCTCGCGCCGCGCGCGCCGAATCCGAGCGAACGCGATGCGGTGTCGGCACCGAGGTTCGACGTGAGCATCACGATCGTGTTGCGGAAGCTCACGGTGCGCCCGGTGGCATCGGTGAGCCGACCTTCGCCGAGGATCTGCAGGAGCAGGTCGTGGACGCTCGCGTCGGCTTTCTCGACCTCGTCGAAGAGCACCAGTCCGAACGGTTGTTCGCGCACGCGGCGGGCGAGCGAGCCGTCACGGCCACCCCAGTCGCTCACGAGACGAACGGCACTTCCCGGCGCGGCGAACTCGGACATGTCGATGCGGGTCATTCGCTTCGCATCGCCGAAGAGATATTCCGCGAGCGCGAGGGCCGACTCGGTCTTTCCGACGCCCGTCGGGCCGAGCATGAGAAACGAACCGAGCGGGCGGCTCGGATCGCTGAGCGACGTCTTCAGCGTCACGACGAGATCACGCAGGAGCACCAGCGCCGCGTCTTGACCGACGACGCGAGTGCGAAGCCGCGCGAGGACCTGATCCGGATCGAGCGGAATCGACGGGTCGACGATCTCGGCGGGATACCCCGTGCGCAGCGTGAACGCGGCGGTGATGTCGGCGGCTTCGACGATGTTCTGCGATGCATGTCGTGACGGCGTACGTTCGCGCTGCGCGGCATCGCGGAGCAAGAGGATCGCCGAACCCGGAAGGGCGCTGCCGTCGCCGAAGCGTTCGGTGAGATCGATCGCGCGAAGGAGCGCGGGCTCGCTGAAGGTGAGCTTGCGCTGGCGACTGATGCGGGTGGCAACGGAACGGAGTGCGAGCACCGCGCGTGGCGTCGGCAGTGGCGGGAGATGAAGCGGCTGCATCGCCTGGATCAACGTCGGATGCGTTCGTTCCGCGCGCGCGTAGTCCTCGGGCGAGGCTTCGATGATCACGCGGATCTCGCCGGTCTCCATGGCGGGGACGAGATAGCCGGCGATGTCGAGGCCCGATGCCGCATCGCCCGTGCTCAGAAGCTCCGCGAGACTTTCGATGTGAAGCACCGCGTTGCGCGTGCGGAGCGAATCGACCATGCGTTGTACGCGCGCCTGCCATTCGCCGAGGTACCGCATCCCCGCGACGATGCGGTTCGCGCTGGTGGTGAAGATCTCGGTGGCGTGCGCGCGGTCGCGTTCTTCGAGTCGGTGCACGAGTTCGTGAACGAGGGCGGTCTTGCCCGCGCCCGGCGGTCCGATGAGAGCCACGCTGCTGCGTCGTGCCGCGAGCAGCATCGATTCGAGCGGTGCGAGCCATTCGTCGCGCTGGAACGCGCGCTCGAGGGACGCGCCGTCGGTATCGTCGTTGAGTCGCCGCGCTGCTTCCGTGAGCTGCGGCGGCGCGGGTTTGCGCGGCGTGACAGTTGACCGCGCGGCGCGGGCTTTGATCAGTCGTTCGTTGCGCGGCTTGTAAGTAACCGCCAACGTCTCGACCGTCTCGACGCCGTCGTACGCGATCGCGAGCAGTCGCTCGAGCGGCGCCATGTACAGTTCGTGGCGAATCACTTCCTCGACGTACGCTTCGAGGTCCGCCGGGTTCTCGATCGCGCCGCGGAATCCGAGGCGCGGCACCAGGACGGTGAGATCACGCGAACGCCGATCGTCGTCGCCAGCGGGGTGGGTGAGCACGGTGAATCGCATCGGCACCGACAACAGTCGCCTGTGCTGCACCGCACGGATCGCGACGTCGACGCGCTGCAGCCTCAGGCCGCTCCAGAACGTGGTCTCGTGCGCGATGCCGCGGTCGTTTCGTTCGAGCAGCCGATTGGCGACGCGCGCGATGTCGGCGCGGGCGACGTCGATGTCGTCGGCGAATGTCGCGAGGTACGGATGCGTCAGCACCGACACCGAGCAGCCGTTGTCACGATGACGCCGCACGAACAGATGGAAGCGCTGCTCCATCGTCAGCCCTCCCTCAGCGTACGCAGGAGCGCCGCGGCGATCGCATCGTGCGCAAGGATGCCGAGGCCCGTGGCGAGGTGCCGTTGGGGGCCGTTCGCGACGGCGCGCGTGATCACGCGGCGCGGGATGACGGGGTCGGTTTCGTCGCCGCTTCGACGTCGGAGGTTTTCCTCGGCGCGCCGGCGATCGTGCGCGTCGAGCAGCGCCGGGTCGGTGCCCTCGACGAGACTCGTTTCGACGAGGACGTTCGTCGGTCCCGACGGTCCGCTCACTGCGCCGAGGTGGTAGCCGATCCAGGCGTCGAGCACTTCGCGAAGCCCGAATCCTTCCATTGCGACGGCGATCCGCGTTTGTCGGTCGAACGTGGGGTTCTCCGTGGTCCACGCGGGGCGGCCCCCCTCGAGAATGCCCGCGCGGCGGGCGGTGCGCGCGAACGGGAACGTCACGGCGAAGGCGACTTGCGAGACGTGCTGCATCGCGCGCGGCGTGACCTGTTCGATGACGACTGTGTAGCGATCGATGCCTCGCTCGGCCGCGGCGCGTACCTGGTGCGCGAGCAGCGTGATCTCGTCGCGGAGGGCAGCGACGGTCGTGCGGGTTCGATGCGCAATCGCGTCTCGATTCGCAGAGACCGGGATCTCCATCACGCCGGTGCGCGGCCGGATGCCGTGCTTGCGCGGGTTGAGCAGCGGATCGCTTCCGCCGCCGCCGTCGCGGACTTCGTGCATGTCGTAGTGTGAGTCGCTGAAGTCACCGTCATCGAGATCGCGCACCCGCAATGCGAATCCTTCGATGCGCTCGAGCAGTTCGATGACTGCGGTTGCTTCGTCGTCGGCATTGCGGGTGACGTTCCGCAGCGCGCGTTGGCGGATGTCCTCGAGGCGCTCGTAGGCGGGGCTCTCGCGCACTGCATCGAGTTCGACTGCCAGCGCCGCGAATGCAGCGAACACCTGGGATGTCGTCCACGCAGTCGGATCGTCGATCCCCGCGATCAGCCTGTCGTCGCGGAGTGCCCGCACGCCGAGCGCCATGTCGCTGCCGCGGCGGAACAAGTGCACCAAGGCGAGGTCATCGGACTCTCTTCGCACCAGATGGTGGGCGAGAGGCACCGCGAGCCGCCGCTCGAGTGCTCTCCGCAGCGGACGCGCGCCGTAGCGTGGGTCGTACGCCTGCTCCACCAGCAGATCGAGCAGCTCGGGCTCGACGTCGACCATTACGTTTCCGCGCTGGATTCCGCGACGCGCCAGAAGGTCGGCGAGCGCATGTTCGACGACGACACGCAGTGCGTCGGGCCCGAGCGCATCGAAGGGCACCACGCGATCGATGCGGTTGAAGAACTCGGGGCGGAAGAAGGCGCGAACGGCGCCGAGATAGTGCTTTCGCGATTCGTCGGTGGCATCGCGGACGAAGCCGGTGCGATCGACCGCTTCGCGCACGCCGAGATTCGAGGTCATCACGATCACGGCCTGCCGCGCATCGGCGGTGCGTCCGGCCGCGTCGGTGAGACGTCCTTCGCCGAGCAGTTGAAGCAGCGCATCGAACACGCGCGGATGCGCCTTTTCGACTTCGTCGAAGAGCACCACGCAGAAGGGCTGCGTGCGCAGCGCGAGCGTGAGTTCGCCGTCGGGTGCACCGGGGTGTCCGATGAGTCGCGACACGCTGGCGGTGCTCTGGAATTCGGACATGTCGAAGCGAACGAGCCGCGACTCGCCGCCGAAGAGAAACCGCGCCATCGCCTTCGCTGTCTCTGTCTTGCCGACTCCCGTCGGGCCGACGAAGAGAAACGTCGCGAGCGGCTTGTCGGGATCGGCGAGCGCGTGCTGCAGCGCCACGATCATGTCGGTCACTGCATCGATGGCTTCGGGCTGACCGGCGACCATCGCAGTGAGGTTCGCTCGAATCGTCGCGCGCGGACGCGGTCGTTCGAGTCCGAGCACGAAGGGCGGAAGGCCGGTGTTGCGTTGAACCGTGGCCGTGACTGCCGGCGCGCCGACCGTGCGAGGTCCGGGCGCATCGCCCACCGCGGCGCGAAGCAATCGAACTGCTTTTCCCGGAAACGCATCGTGCGCCATGAAGCGTCGTGACAACTGCAGCACCGATTCGAGGGCCTCGGGTGTCACCACCACGCCCGCCGCGCCGTCGCTCCCTTCGAGGTCGCGCATCACGCCGAGCAGCACCGGCAGCGTCGCGCGATCGTCGAGTGCGGGAACGTGCACCATGCGGAATTGCGCTGCGAACGTGGGTGATTCCTCACGCACGCGCTCGAAACGCTCGGCGGTGGATTCGGCGAGGATCGAGAGTTCACCACGCGCCATGTGCGGCTCGAGGAACTGCGCGAGGCTCGTGCTCCCCTTGCGGTGCCTCCCAGCGAAGACGATCGAGAGGAGGTCGTCGACGTGCAGGACATCGCCGAGGTCGCGCAGCTCCTCGATCAGTTCTCTCGCACGCGCTTCCCACTGTCCGACGAATGACATCCCCGCGATGAATCGATGGCCATCGATGCGCCACACGTCGCGACGGACGTTGGCACCCGTGCTGCGCGCATACAGTCGGCGCACGACCTCGTTCACGATGGCCGTCTTGCCGACGCCGGACGGACCGACAAGAACGATCGAGGTCCCTTCGCTGCCGTCGATGGCATCGAGAACATCGCGCACCAACGCCTCACGTCCGAAAGCGCGCGGGAGCGTGTCGTCCATCGCGGCGTGCGTGAGATTGCGCGCGATGGCGCGGAGCGTCTTCACCTGGAGACGGCGCGCGCGGCGGCGTTCGTCGCGCTCACGTGGCGTCTCTTCGACGACCGCGTCCTTGCGCTTCTTCGTTCGCGGCTTGGGTCGCAATCGTGCGCCGCGCGGGAAGATCGAAGGGGCGTCGGCGTCGACATCGAGAATGTCGAGTCGCTCGCGGAACTCGGCGTGAAAGGGCTCGAGTGTCTCGAGGTCGCGTTCGAGCACATAGGCCGCGAGACGACGTCCGAGTGCCTCGTCGAGAAGGTCGGGCGAAGCGAGTGCGAAGCGAGCTGCTGGAATGCGCGTAGGGGTCGCTACGTAGAAGTCATCGTCCGGCCACTTCTCGAGCAGCACGCCGATGCGGGCCTTCAACGGGATCCGGCGATTGCGTTTCTTGTCGAGTGCGACCGCCTCGACCTCGACGAGTTCGAGTCGCACATGCGGCGGAAGCTGGAACTGGCCGAGCATGTCGGCAGGGCCCTGTTCGAATCGTTCCATCACGGCGAGCGCGAGGTCGTCGCGAATCTCCGCGAGGCTCGGGCCGAGTTTGTAGGCCGACGGAATGCCGGGTATCCACGCTTCGACCGAGCGTCGGCCGCGATGACAGACCACCATCGGAAGTCTCACTTCCATGGGTCGCCCTCCGAGCCGAAGACGCGATGCGTGACCCATGCGCCGAACAGCGCGGGCATGTCGAGTCTCGTGCCGTCGAACGCGAAGTCACGCCGCAGGCGGGTGTCGTTCACGATCTCCTTGCGGGGTTGGATGCGGCGGATCTCCTGCTCTGGCATCTCGTCGTCGAGACGGTTGGCGGGAATGAGTTGTTCGAGGCGCAGCGGCGCCGCGCCGATCGGTTCGAAGCGCACGCGCACCAGCGACGTCGACGAACCGTCCTGGAAACGATGGACTCCGTGCTCCGCCGCGAACATCAGCGCCTCGGCCGAACCGGTCACCGCGAGCGCGATCGCCATCGGCGTCTGTTGGTCGCCATCGTCGTGCTTCGAGCTCATCCATTTCCAACCGTGCTCGAGCGAGTCCTTCGGCGTGCCGGGACGTTTCGACATCGGTACCGCGCGTAATTCATAGCGAGCGCTGCGAAGGCCCATCGATTGGATCCAGCGTTGATACGCTTCGAGGAGCCACTGCAGATTCGACCACGTCAACCGCGAGGCGCGCAGATAGAGCAGCGCGCCGCTCCGCGCCCCGAACATCGATGCGTAGATTCGCGTCTTCAACGGCGCCAGTTCGCGACGCAGCGCCGTGACTTCGTCGGCGAGCGCATCGACCGATCCGGCGGTGCGCTCGTAGTACGCCTCGAACGCGAGGTCTTCGGAGGCCTCCGCTTGTCGGCCGAGATGCGCGAGGGCTTCGATCAATTCGCGAGCGTGGGCCGCGCGCTCCGAGGAACTCTGTGCGAGACGCGCATCCCGCCAGAACGATGCTTCGCGACTGGCCTTGTCGAAGAACGCGACGCGGTGCCGTAGTTCGGCGACGAATCGCGAGTTCCACCACTGGCGGATCTCGCCGCGAATCGCACCCAGATCACCGAGCACCTTGCGCAGTGCTGCGCCCGCACCGGCGGCATCCGACGTGATCGATTCGGCACGCAGGACCACGCGGTCCGTTTCGGCATCGACGCGGATGCGTGTTGCGCGCTGGTCCGGATGCGAGGCGAGTTGATTCGCGATCGGCACCACGAGATCACGCTCGAGGGTGCGTTTGAGCGGACGCGCGCCGTAGCGCGGGTCGAGGCCGCGGGCGGCGAGCAGATCGAGTGCCGGCGGCGCCACGTCGAGAATCACCCCATGACGACGGAACCCCTCGCGATCGGCAATGCGCGCGACCTCGCGTTCCACGATGCGCCGGATGACCGCTGCACCGAGTGGCGCGAACACGATGAAGTCGTCGATGCGGTTGAACAGCTCGGGACGAAAGAATCGCTCCGCCTCCGCAACGTAGTGTTTTCTCACGGCGTCTTCCGCGAACGCAGACTCCCCACCGAAACCGACCCGCGCGCGCAGCGTTTCGGCGCCGAGGTTCGACGTCATCACGATCACGGTGTTGCGAAAGTCCGTGAAGCGCCCGGCCGAGTCCGTGAGCCGTCCCTCGCCGAGTACACCGAGCAGCGCATCGAACACCGCGGGGTGCGCTTTCTCGATCTCGTCGAACAGCACCAACGAGAACGGTTGCCGACGCACGAGTGCGGTGAGCGCGCCGACCTGTCCACCTTCGCCTTCGCCGAGCAGGCGCGAAAGCGCATCGGGCCCCGCGTATTCGCCCATGTCGAGGCGGACCATGCGGTCGCGCGTGCCGAACACGAACTCAGCCAGTGCCTTGGACAGCTCGGTCTTTCCCACGCCCGTGGGCCCTGCGAACAACAGAACGCCGATGGGACGTCGCGTGTCGGCGAGCCCGGCTTTGATCACGGTGACCACGTCGGCGATGCGCGCGATCGCGTGCGGCTGACCCATCACGCGCGCCGCGAGGAATCGCTGCACGTCGTGGACATCGAGCGGGAGATCGTCGCGGAGCAGCACGCGCGGAATCCCCGACTCGCTCGAGAAGTGATCGATCGCGTCGATCGGCGTCGCACGCGGACGGCGCGCATGCGAGGTCGCGGCGAGAAATCGGCGCAGGAGATTCACGCCGCTCCCGACCGCGGAACCGTAGGGCCAGAACCGCCGCGCGAGTGCGGCGATCGTGGTCACCGTCGTCGGCTCGAGCACCAGATCGTGTTCGCGTGCGAGATGACTTCCCACCGCCGCAAGCAATCGCTCGGTGGCTTCGCGACTCGGCTCATCGACGCGCACCACCGACCACGCACGCGCGAAACTCGCGTTCCGCTGTTCGACCAGCGACCACTCCTCGGGCGTCGCCTCCGCGATGATCGCGAGATCGCGGGCTGCCAGTGCGGGGCCGAGCATCTGCGCGACGTTCTGATCGCTGTGCGCACTGCGTCCCGCGTCGAGAAGATCGGCGACGTGACCGAGATGAAGCAGCACCCGATGCTTGCGCGCTTCGTCGAGCACACCGAGCACCTGCGCTTGCCAGTCACCGAAGAATCCCTGCCCTGCGATCCATCGCGATCCGTCCAGATGAAACGCCGGCCGCGTACGTCGCGCCTCGGGGGCATCCTTCGCAGTCATCCGCGCGATCAGTTCGTGGACGATCGCGGTCTTGCCGACCCCGGCCGCTCCGACGAGAACGATGGGATCGAGCTTCGCCGCGTCGAATCGGGTGAGCAGCGTATCGACGACGTCGTCACGCTCGAACGCGCGCTCGAGTTCGCCGCGCTGTGCCGCTTCGTGCAGTGGAACACCGAGTCGCAGCAGCGTGGGGAGCGAAGGCTTCTTCGCCTTCTTGGCGGCGGCGTTCTTCTTCGGTTCATCCCACGAGTCGCTCTGTGCACTGTCGAACGCGGGCGCGTCTTCGTCGTCATCGAAAGCGTTCTCGCTCCCGGTGCTCTCCGGCTCTTCTTCGACATCGGACGGCAGTTGCACCGGCCGCTCGGCGAGATGCAGCGCGCGCGGACCGAGCGACGCGAGCTTCGCGGGCTTTGCACGAACGGTGATCTCTTCGATCGTCTCCGGACCTTCGGCGCGCACTCGCAGTCGTTCGAACTCGGAGAGTTCCTTCACGTGCGCGAGCACCATCTCGCTCGCGCGTTCCTTCATGCCCGCGCCGGCGGGAAGCCAGAGGCGAAGATCGAGCCGCGGAAACCGCACTTCGACGAACGGCTTCTGCGCGCTCGTCACCACGGCGGTGAGTCGCAGGGCACGCATGTCGGTCTCACGTCCGCTCCACACCGGTATCGCGGGGATCTCGAACGTCATCGCGTTGCCGGGCGTCGAGCGCGCGAATTCGCCGATGCGACCGGGATGGGCGCGCGTGATCCGATCGTCGATCGCGAGTTCGATGTCTTCGGTCGCGCGTTCGGCCGAAGCCCCGTGCACGGTGAACTGCGGCTGCTCGAGGGGAACGACGGTCACGCGCTCGCTCGCGTGACAGATCACGAAGCAGTGATAGCGAAACTCCATCGCGGCCGGCGGACTCTACTATGGCGGGGTACGCGCGCGGCTTCTGCGTAACGTCGGCGGCCAATCGGCGCCGGACGAGAGAGAGCGCACCCGCGGCCAACGGGCGGGCTGAGAGAGAGCGACCCCACCTTCGTGGGGTCTACGGAACGCGATGGC
>CBIHQZ010000036.1:0-14945 GCA_966212315.1 uncultured Myxococcales bacterium | reverse complement strand
GGACGCGGGTGCCTCGATCCACGAGATCACGCTGCCGCACACGAAATACGGCATCGCCGCGTACTACGTGCTCGCCGCTGCGGAAGCGAGTTCGAACCTCGCGCGCTTCGATGGCGTTCGATACGGCGTTCGTCGTGAAGCCGGGCGCGGTTCGCTCGACGAGATGTACGGCGCGACGCGTGACCACGGTTTCGGACCCGAGGTGAAGCGCCGCATCCTGCTGGGGACGTTCGCGCTCTCCGAAGGCTATTACGACGCGTTCTACGGCAAGGCGCAGAAGGTTCGCACCCTGATGCGAAAGGACTTCACCGACGCATTCGCGCATGTCGACGTGGTGCTCGCGCCGACTTCGCCGACGACCGCGTTCCGACTCGGCGAGCGCACCGACGATCCGGTGAAGATGTATCTCGCAGACGTATGCACCCTCCCCGCGAGCCTCGCGGGACTGCCGGCGCTGAGCCTCCCGTGTGGTCTCGACGCGCAAGGGATGCCGATCGGATTGCAGGTCATCGCACCGGCGTTCGCGGAGCCCGCGCTCTTTGCGACCGCACACGCGTTGGAAGCACTGCTCGGTCGATTACCGCCCCCGTCGTTCGCGGCGTAGGCGATTCACGTTCCGGTCTTCCAGACGGCCGCTGGATGAAACTGCGTGACGCGCGCATTGCCCGCGTCGTCGAGGGCGAGCGCGAGATGGTGCGTGCCGCCCGAACGCAGTTGCACGTTCTTGCCGGCCGTCACGCGACGCGATTTCCACAGCGATGCCAGCGCCGCATTCGCCGCGATGTCGTCGGCCGCGAGGACACGATCGATGCGCGAGAGCATCGGCACGTGCAGATCCGTCGGATACGCCGTCGAGAGCGCGAGGCTGCCGTCCATCGAGACGAGTTGCTGGATGTACTCGGGTCCCACCGCAGGAATCACGCGACGGGCATCGTGGATGATCACCCAGTGCGGCGCCCCCCGCGCACGCTGCATCCGCCGAACTGCAGCCACCACATCGCCAATGAGCGCCGCCCGTGCGGGGCCATCGAGCCACGACGTCTCGAGCAGCGCGGAACCGCCGGTGCGCGAGAACACCGACGTCACTTCTTCGGTCGCCGACGGTCCCCGCTGCGCACGGACCATCACAAGGCCCGTTCGCTCGGAGATCTCCGCGAGCGGCCCTTCGGTGTCGATCACCAGCACCTGATATCCGCGCTCGATGATCGCGCTCGTGAGTGACGCGATGAGTGCGTGACGCTCGCTCGGGACCTGCCCGGCGATCAGCACCCGCTGATGATGCACGGGCACCGTGACCGCCACTTCGCGTGTCTGCGCGTCGTAGCCCACCGTGAGCGCATGCCGTTGGATCCGCGGCGCGAGCGTGCGGCAGTCGTCGAGAAGATGATCGTGGATGAATCGCTCGACACCGTCGCCGGCGCGCCCCGCGGTGACGTGGTCGGCTACGTTCTTGAGCGCCGGGAGCGCGTTCTCGACGGCCACGCCGATCTCGCAACGGGTGACGAAGATATGATCGTTCTCGGCGTCACCGATGCCGACGACATTGTGCGGCGAGATCCCGAGATGCGCGCACGCGGCGACGAGCCCGGTGGACTTGTTCACGCCCGACGGGAGCACCATCGCGGAGCCCTTGTTGAAGATCACCTGAAGTTCGAGCCCACCGTCGCGGATCGCATCGAGCACCGCGTGTTCGTGCGGTTCGACGGTCGAGCAGATGACGCGGCCCGCCGACATCGGCACGCCCCGCGCGCGAAGGCCTTCGAGGAAACCGGGTGGCGGCGGGTCCGCGAGCAATCGAACCGCGCCGGTCGAAGGCTCGAACAACACCGCGCCGTTCTCGGCGACGACGAGGTCGAAGAGATTCACCTGCGGGAAGACCATCACGAGATCGTCCATCTCGCGGCCCGTTACCAGCAGCAATTTGCGCCCGGTTTCCTTGACGAGTCGCAACGCATTCAACGTCGACGGGGCCACGACGCCGTGATGCGCGAGCGTGCCGTCGTAGTCGGCAGCAAACGCGAGGAAGTGCATTCTTCAGCGCGGCTCCGCGGTCGCGACGCGGGCTGTGATCGACGGCGCGCCGAAGGTAGCGGTGCCGACGACGATGGCTCCCGATTCGCGCGGGCAGTCGACAGCCAGCACATCGCCCGCCGCTGCACGGAGCGCCACGCGCGTATGGTCGGCCGCTTCGACGAGACGGAGCCCCGGATCGACCGCGACCCAACGCTCGTATCCGCTCGGCGCGATGGACTCGCCGTCGATGATCGCGCCGCTCGGGGCGTACATCCGCACGAGCGCCAGCCGGATCCGCAGCCGCCCGAGTGCATCGCGTGCTTCAACCGAGAGCGTGCGATCCGGCGACACATCGCCCGCGAGGAACGCGAGGTAGTAGTTCGCAGCGATGCGCGGGTGCGACATGCGTTCATGCACGCGGCCGAGATTGAACGCGACGAGCGGATTCGGTGCCGACCGATAGGCCATTTCGAAGGCGGACGCCGCGCGCGCGAGTTCACCGCGATCGAACGCAGCGACCCCTTCGTCGAACGCCGATGCGGCCGAGGCGTTGCCGCCACTCATTCCGCTCGCATGGGAGATGGTTGTGCGCGACATGCCCGCCGCGCCGCATGCGACGGAACCCATGGCCGCGACGATCCCGAAGAGCGTGCGGACGACGATCGATGTTTTCATGGCGCTCGATAGGGATTGTTGGTCACGAGGTGAAGAGGCGCTGCCAGGGATGCAGTGCGGTCCGAGACCGATGCGCGCGGGGCGGTCGCAGCGCGCGGACGGGAGCCGGCATCGCGGGCGCGAGCGATGGGGGCAGCGGTCGACTCGTGCGGATGCGATGCGAGTTGCACGCGCTGGACGTTCTGCGCGATGGCACGGGCGAAGTGCGCGTCGAGCGCCCAGCGGTGCGTGGTGGGCGCAATGGCCGCCGGGGCGCGCGCGATCGAACCGAGCACGAACACCGACGCGGCCAGACCCGCTGCGAGGAACTGCTGCCAGCGTGCGGGCTTCGCGCGCCGCGCATCTGACTCGCCCAGTGAGGCGGCCGACATCGATGGCGCGGTGAGTTCCCGCACGGCCGTCTCGGACTCGCCATCGGGTGAATCGGGAACCTCGGTCACGCGGGCGCGTTCGAGCACGTCGCCGCGACGCCACCCGGCCAGCGCCTCGCGCAGTTCGTTCGCCGACGAGAACCGCGCGTTGAGATCGCGCGCGAACGCACGATGGACGATCTCCGCGAGGCGCGCGTCGATGCCCGGTACGTGCAATTCGAGTGGGATCGGAGTGCCGCCGAGAACGTGCGCGAGGATCTGTCCGTAGTTCTCGCCGTCGTGGGGAACCGCACCCGAGATCATCTCGTAGAGCAGAACACCGGCGGCATAGACGTCGACGCGTTCGTCCTGCGTCGACTCGCCCATCGCTTGTTCCGGCGACATATAGATCGGAGTGCCGACGATCGTGCCGGTACGCGTGAGCTTTCGCGTCGCCTGCGACGCACCGTCTTCGAGCATCCGCGCGATGCCGAAGTCGAGCACCTTCACCTGCCCCGGCCCGATGCCATCGACCGGCGGGAGGAGGAATACGTTCTCGGGCTTGAGATCACGGTGGATCACGCCGACGGCATGCGCGGCCGCGATGGCAGCGAGAAGCTGATCGGCGATGTCGAGCACTTCTTCCAGCGGCAGTCCCCGCGTCGAATTCATCCGCTCGGTGAGGCACTCGCCCTCGAGATGTTCGAACACCAGGTACGGGCCGATGCCCTTGGCGTCGCCGTCATCGAGCAACTGCACGATGTTCTCGTGTTGCACCAGACGCAGCGCGGCGGCCTCGCGGCGGAAGCGTTCGTTGATGCGCGCGTCGGCGGCGTACTCCGAGCGAAGGACCTTCAACGCGACCGGCACGCCGTCTTCGATGCGGCGCGCGAGATACACGATTCCCATGCCGCCCGTGCCGAGCACTTCGCGCAGCGCATAGCGCCCGTCGATAACCGCGGGACGCGTTCCGACCGAAGCGGCCGGCTGGGACACCCGCTCATGCGGCAGTGCGGAGAGACGCTCGCGCGACACCGGCCGGTTGCCCTCGTCGTGCGAGTTCGATGGACGCGCGTACTGCATCAGGCCTCCCATGCGCTCCGCCCTGCACCGCACGTGCCCATCTGCGGAGTCGCTCGGCGGTCGATCGGTGCACTCGAAGCTGTTCGCGGTCGTAACTGGTGACGCGGGCCGTGCAGGGCGCGCACAGCCAGATCCGCACCGCGAGCCGGTCACGGTTGCCTGCGATGTCGGTTTGTCCTTACGCTCGGTCCCCGTGTCGGACGGAACTCGCTTCGGCAACTACGTGTTGGAGAAGCGCCTCGCCGTGGGCGGCATGGCGGAAGTCTGGCGCGCGGATCGTCTGGGCGCGGCCGGGTTCGCGAAGCCCGTATGCGTGAAGAAGATCCTTCCTTCGCTCTCGGAGGATCCGGACTTCGTCCAGATGTTCATCGACGAGGCGAAGATCGGCGCGCAGCTGCGACACGGGAACATCGTCGCGATCGACGACTTCGGCGAATTCGGCGGTCAGTACTTCCTCGCGATGGAGTTCATCGCCGGGACCGATCTCGCGCGGCTGCTCGGTCATCTCGCGAAGGCGAATCGCAATCTTCCACTCGACGTCGCCGTACTCATCGCGAGCGACGTGCTGCGAGCGCTGGACTACGCGCATCGAAAGCTTGGCGCGGACGGCAATCCGCTCGGCGTCGTGCACCGCGACGTCTCCCCGCACAACCTGCTCGTGTCGTTCGCAGGCGAAGTGAAGCTCACCGATTTCGGCATCGCGAAGGCCGAATCGAGGCAGCACCGAACCGTCGGCATCGTCGTGAAGGGGAAGCTCGGGTACATGGCGCCGGAGCAACGGCTCAGCGTTGCGATCGACGGGCGCGCGGATCTGTTCGCGCTCGGCGTCGTGTTCTACGAGATGGTCGTGGGACAGCTGCCATTTCGCGCGGCGAAGGACGTGGACCTCGTAGTTGCGTCGCTGCACAGCGAACGCAAGACCGTGCTCGAGGCGCGTCCAGAGGTGCCCGCGGTCGTCGCGGCCGTCATCGAGCGACTGCTCGCGCCCTCGCTGGCGGATCGGTACGCGTCGGCAGGCGATGCACTCGCTGACCTTGCGGCGTTCCCGATCGGCGCTCAGGCGGTGCGACAGCTGGCGTCACTCGTCGCGCAGATCGATCCGGATCATCCGAGCGCGTCGCGCACCGCCGTCGATTTCGACACGCTCCCGCGTCGCGATCCGAACGAGGCCGGCGTTGCACTCGATGCGGCGACGATGGTCGAGGAGTCTGCGACCAGTGTTATCGCTGCACCGATGGCTGCGCTGCCCGCTCTCGCGGGCGAACCGACGATGGTCGAAGCGTTGCCGCTCTCGCCCGGAGGCACGGAGATCGCACCTACCGGTGTAACGGTCGGTGTTGCCTACGCCGATACCCGTGCCACACGCCGCGGCGGTTCGCGCGTCGCGAGTCGTACCGATGCGGACGAGCCGCGCGAGACCTCGCCGACATCCGTAACGCGAACGATCGCGATACCGCTCGATGGCACCGCAAGTTCGACCGCGCTCGCGCCCGTCGCGGCCCCGTCGAGTGCGATCACCTCGGGCGCAGGACAGCGCGTGCTCACGTTCGGTGCATTCATCGTGCTCGCCGCCGCTGCGGCCGCGCTTGCATACGTCGTGTTCGCGCACTGAGCGCTCGCGTAGCATCGGCCCATGCGCGCTCGTCTTGCTCTCGTGCTGTCATCGACACTTGCCCTCGCTGCATGTCCGGGACGCAACGCCGATGTCGATGCCGGCGACGCAGCACTGGACGCGGGCGACGCCTCGACGAATCGATCGGCGAGTCTGGTGGCGCGATTCACGGTGCGCGGCGGCGATGCCCCCGCGCCCTTCCAGGTCCCGTTTCCCAGCGACCTGTATCTCGATGCATCGGGACACGTCGTCGCCGACGTCTCGGATTTCACCGCGGTGCGCCTCTCGCGATCGACCGACGTGTTCGCCACGGGACTCGAGGGTCTCGACGGATTCGGCGTCACGACGGGCGCGATGTTCTTGATCGACGGGACGGCCGCCAACGCGAGCGCGCCCCCAGTGGTCGTCGATGCCGCCACGCTTCCACGCGATCCATCGCAGACGCTCGGCGCAGACGCTGCCGCGTTCATCATCGATCTCGATCCCGGCCTCGCGGCGAGTGCAGCGCGGGTCGCATGCACGGCGGGCTGGCAGCCACGCTTCGGGACGATCGGCGTGATTCCCGAACGAGGCGTACTCGCGGCGGGCCACCGATACGCGGTGGGACTTACCGATGCGATCCACGCCACCGACGGTTCGCTCGCTCTCCAGGCGTCCGCGCAGTTCGCGGCGATTCGCGACAACGCCGCCGGCGCACGAGCCGATCGTGCGGGAATGCTCTACGGCACAGCGGTCGATCGCGTCGTCGAAGTGATGGGCGATGGATTCGACCGGCGACACATCGCGGCGCTCGCCGTCTTCACTACGCAGACGACGGCCCGTCAGCTTCGGATCGCGCGCGATGCCATCGTCGGCGGTGCTGTCCCCGTTCCATCGCTCGATGTCGACGCCGCTGTGTCGATGCCGTTTCACGTCGCTCGCTTCGGCGCCAGCGCACACGCGGGGTGGACCGCAACACTCGACGAGTGGCTCGGCACACCGCTTCGTCGCAACGGCACCGACGTGCCCGGGTTCCCCGTGTCGGGCGAAGCCGAGACAGGCATGGCGCACGATCACATCGGCGCGATTCTCACCGGCACGTTCGTCGCTCCGGACTATCGCGATGCGAACGGCCGCCTCCAGCTCGACGCATCCGGTGCGCCGATTGCGTCGCGTGCGAACAATCGCATTCCGATGACCCTGGTGCTTCCGCGCGGCGCCCCGCCGGCGTCGGGCTTCCCGGTCGTGATCTTCGGACACGGCGTCGGCGGACAACGCCGCGAGTTGCTCGCAATCGCGAACGAGATGGCGCGCGTCGGCATCGCCACGGCCGCAATCGATCACATCACGTTCGGCCAGCGAAGCAGCCCCACCGATGTCACGTCGATCGAAGGCGGCACCTACCGCGGCCCCGACGGACTCGGTGATTCACCGAACTATCAAGTCGCGGACTTCTTCGGGCAGCTCACCAACATCGCCGCCTTCCGCGACAACATCCGGCAGACCTCGCTCGACCTCGTTCAACTGCGGCGACTCCTCGCGAACCCCGCACTCGATCTCTCGTTCGTGGCCGACGAATACAGCGGCACTGCGCCGCGGCTCGATGGCGCGCACATCGGCTATGTCGGCAACTCGCTCGGCGGGATCATCGGCACGGTATTCACCGCGTGCGACCCGGCCATCAATCCGGTGGTGCTCAACGTCGCGGGGGGATCGTTCGTCACGCGACTCGCTGCGGATGCACCCGCGCAGGGAGGGCTCATCGCGCAGGTCACCGGCATCATCTTCGGCGCGCCGAGTGATGCGCCGCTCGATCGATTCCATCCCGTCTCGACGATCCTGCAGATGGTGATCGATGGTGGCGACCCTGCGGCCTACGCGGCGGAGATCACGCATCCGTCGTCGGGCCGGCCGCACGACGTGTGGCTCGTCGAAGCGCTGTGGGACGACACCGTCGCGAACTCGGCGACCGACCTGCTCGCCCACGTGATGCGTCTTCCGCAGATCCGTCCCGTCGCCAATTCGCTCTTCGGCCTCGATCCCATCGACGCGCCCGTCTCCGGCAATCTCGCGATGGGCGCGACCGGCGCGTTCCTTCAACTGAGCCCCGCCGTGCACGGCGCGAATCTCGACAATCGCTTCGGCACGCGTCAGTACCGCGCGCCATTTCCGGTGGAAGGCAGCGACATGCGCTTTCCTCACCTCGCGACTTCGTTTCGTGTGCGCCAACCGATCGTCGCGTATCAACACCGGATCGCGCAGTTCTTCACCTCGGGATTTGGCGCGAGCGGCGGCGCGTCGATTCACACCGATGGGCTCGACCTCCTGATCGATTACGACGACGACGGATGGACCGACGACGAAGAGCGCGTCGCGAGCACGGACTCCGCCGATCCGATGTCACACCCCGCCGGCTCGCCACCTCACGTGCGCGACGTCGGGTTCTGATCAGCTACTCGTTCGCGTCGGACTCGCTCGCAGGTTCGAGCGCAGACACCCGCACGCTGCACGGCATCGTGCTCTCCCACTCGCACGCGAACCCCGCTTGCCGCAGAGCCTTCATCGCGTGCTCGACCCGCGCTTCATCGTGCGCACTGGTGTTCCCCGCGAAGACGACCGCGCCCGTGGCCGCATCGCACGCCACCAGAACGGCCTGCTGCGCGTGCAGCCCCTGGATCAATCCGAGGCCGGCCTCGAGCGACGGCCGCACCGCGACGCGAACGTCCATCGCGCGCGACAGATCCTCGATGCGCAACGCCCGAGCCCACAATCGCAACGACCACGCCCACGCGCCAAGGTGCACGCGCAACGACTCGTCCGAATCGTGATGCTCGACTACGCGAAGCGTCTCGAGTGCGTAGCGCGAGAAGCGATCGACCTCTGCGAGGGCATCGGGAACGTTCTCCGGTTCGATGGTTGCGACCGACTCGAGGTCCAGTGCGAGCGCACGCACGATCCCCATCGCGTTACGCAAATCGTGGACGAGGTCTCGAAGGTCGGGCGCACGCACGCCCGGACCCTATGCCCGCGCGCGCGACGCACGCAACGATCGCGACGAGCCTCACGACACCACGTCGCGTTCATCACGTGCACGCTCGGCCGTGTGTGCCGGTAATCACTCGCGCGATTCCGAAGACGGCGCTAGAAGTCGGTCGATGCCTCACTTCGCGGCCATCGACGTCGGCTCGAACGCGCTGCGACTTCGCATCGTATCGGCCGACTCACCCGACAACGTGCAGGAACTCATCGGCGAGCGTGCCGCGGTCCGTCTCGGTCGCGACGTATTCGTGACCGGGAAGCTCGCGCCCACTGCGATCGCGGACGCGGTCGATGCACTGAAGCACTTCCGCGACCTGATGAAGCAGCACGGGGTCGACGCCTATCGCGCGGTGGCAACGAGCGCCGTGCGCGACGCGGGAAACGGCGACGTACTGGTCGAGCGCGCCGAGCGCGAGGCCGGGATCAAGCTCGAGGTCATCGAAGGAATCGAAGAAGCGCGGCTCGTACGCGTCGCGGTACAGCACGCGATCAGTGTTCACACGCAACGCGCGTTGCTCGTCGACATCGGCGGCGGATCGGTCGAGATCACCGTCCTCGCCGGCGACTCTGCGCGCGAGTCGGTCTCGCTTCCGATGGGCACCGTGCGGCTCATCGAATCGTTTCTCTCGGGTGATGGAATCGTGACGCCCGAGCGGCGCGCGCTGCTCGACGAATACATCGATCGCCTTCTGCACGAGGCGCCCTTCCTCGCGAGCCTCGAAGCCGATTTGATGGTCGGCACCGGTGGCAATGCCGAAGCGATCGCGCAGCTCGCCCCCGCGAAGGGAGACGACGTCGCGATCGCAGTACCGCGCATGCGCGAGGTGAAAGAACAACTCTGTCAGCTCTCGATCAAGGATCGGCGCGAACAGTTCCAGCTGCGTGGCGACCGTGCCGACGTGATCGTTCCGGCGATGTTCGTACTCGACACCATCGCGGCGCGAGTCGGAGCCACGCGCATCGTCACGCCCGGTGTCGGTTTGAAGGACGGTATTCTCCACGAACTGATCGACCGCGCGTTCCGCGTGTGGGACGAGGGTGGCGAGGCCGCCGCTGTCGAAGCCGAGGCGATTGCACTCGGTCGCAAGTATCGGTTCGACGAGACACACGCTGTTCACGTCGCGATGCTCTCGGGTCAGCTCTTCGACCTTCTCGCCGCCGTGCACAACCTCGGATTCGAAGAGCGCCTCTGGCTCCGCCTCGCCGCGCTGCTGCACGACATCGGCGACTTCGTCGGTTACGAAGCCCATCACAAGCACACCTACTATCTCGTCGCGCACGCGGAGATCATGGGACTCGCGCCCGAGGCGAAAGAGATCGTCGCCAACGTGGCGCGGTATCACCGCAAGGGTTTCCCCGATCTCACCAACCCCGGATTTCGCAAGCTCGATCGGCGCGGACGCGCTGCTGTTCGCAAGCTCGCCGCGATCCTTCGCCTCGCCGACGCGTTCGACCGCGAACATCTCACCAAGGTCCGTGACATCCAGGCGCGCGTCGAAAAGGGACGCTTCTTCGTGCGCGCTCGTGGCGAAGGCGATCTCGGCCTCTCGTTGTGGACCGCGTCGCGCAAGGCCGACTTGTTCGAAGAAGTCTTCGAGATGGAAGCCCGCATCGAAGGGGCCGAGCACGTCGCGCGCTGGGGCAATCGCCCCGGCTCCGCGCCCGGCAAGTAGCGTTCAGAGCACGAGGCCCGCGAACGCGCCGGGATCGACTCGGTACGCTGCGAATACCGCGCGGTCGACGGCCCGCTGTGCATCGTCGAACGCGGTCATCGCTGATTCCATTCGCGCGAGCGCCGCGCGGATCACGCCCGCAGTCGCTTCACTGCGCACCCGCGACGCGAACACGTCGTCCCACACTCTTGCGCGGGCGTCGGCGTCGGGCCCGTAGCCACCACGCGGGGACGACACCCTCGACGCGTCCATCACGGCGCGCAGCTCGACGATCGTCGCGAGACGCGCTCGCTGCGCGGCCGCGGCAACACGCGCATGCTCCGCGAGCATCGACAGGTCGGCGCCGTCCGGCGGTGCGGGCAGCGCGCGCAGATGCGCGACCTTCAATTGCGGGAACACTGCCTGCCGTCCGTCACGCTGCGACGAGAGATGGAATGCGCGAAGCAGCGTGCTGTTGAGCAACGCGACCAGCGTGTGTGGCTCGTCGCTGTAGCCCGCGAGCAACGAATTGCGAAACCCGAGTCGCTCGTCGTGCACGGCGGCGATCGGATACCGCGCCGTCTGTCGGATGAGCACCGCGACGCGCGGATAGATCTCGGGGCGATAGCGCGTGCGCACCCGTGCGAACTCGGCGGCATCCACTCGCAGTGCGCGCGACGCAGGCCCTGCGACGTACGCGTGGACATCGCTCCCTTCGCGTAGCGCCACGTCGAAGCGCGGGTCGTCACTCGGCCACGCAGCGAGATGCGTCTGCGCGAGTTTCCCGGCCGTCTGGAAGCCCGCTTCACCGAATGTCTCTGCCGGAAAACGCGGCAGCGAAGCGAGCGGCGCGAGGGCTGCGATCATCGCGGGCGAAATCGGATTCACCGCGTCGCCGGCTTTTTCATGCATCGGCCAGGGCGCGCCCGACGAAGCACCTTCGATCCCGTCGAGGCGCCGCGCGCAGAGAATCACGGTCGGCTCGGTTACACCGTCGAACTGATCGAACCCCAGTTCGTCGAGCGGGCCTTCGATGGTGAGTCGCGCGGTCACGGCCTCGCGCGCGAAGCGATACCCGTCGAGATCCGCCATCTGCGTGGGAACGAGCAGCGCGAGTACGCCGCCCTCGCGTACCGCCCGCGCCGCCCATTCGACGAACATACCGTGCAGCGTCGCGAAGCCACGGAACGAGTGATACGTCGCGCGATAACGCGCTCGCACGGCCTCGGTGAGTTTCACCGCTTGCCGTCCCTGGTACGCCACCCACGGCGGATTGCCGACGACGACATCGGCGATGGGCGCGCGCGGCAAGGAAGCGAGCGTGTCGGCACAGCGCAGTCGTTCGATCAATCGTGTGACGTCGTGCTCGCCGTCGAGATACAGCACGCAACGCGCGACGAACGTCGCCCACGGATCGATGTCGATGCCTGCGAGTTCCGCGCGCGGCCACATGCGACGCGCCGCGAGAAGAAACCGCCCGCTTCCCATCGCCGGGTCGAGCACCGAATCGACCGAGCGATCGCCGCGCATCGACGCGACCTTCGCGATCACGCGATCGACCACCGCGCGCCGCGTGAACCATCGCCCGCGCGCTCGCCGATCGGATTCGTTCGCGCGCAACGTTTCGTACAAGTCGCCCAGCACATCGGGATCGTGCAACCGCGCTGCTTGCGCTTCGAACGCAGTGCGCACCTCGTGGCTCGCGCCACGCTTCGGCATCGCGATCTCGAGATCGGCACCGAGTGCCGCCACGTCGCGCATCACCGATTCGATCGCGAGCCCCTTCCCCGCCGCGACCTGCCGTACGCCTTCCGACAGCAACGCCCAACGCGGCTCGCTTTCTCCGGCGGCGCGGGCAATTTCGATCAACGGCACGAGATCCACGCGGGCATCGGACTGCGTCACATCCGTTCACTCGCACAGGTCACTGCGCACCGTCGATCCCGTTCGTTGGCCCGCGACGTGATGGATACCGTCACGGAATGCTCGGGCTGCGCAAAGACGAGACGCTCGTACACCTCGCCGACCGCGTTGTGATCGCAACGGTCACACGTGTTCCCGTCCCCAACGGCATCGGTCGCGTCATCATCGACGTCGAATTCCAGATCGAACGCACCGTCAAAGGTCAGTCCCGATCGGGCGCGCTCAAGATCACGGTGCCGTACTACGTGAGCCCGAGCGCGATCCTCGCATCCTTCAATTTCCCCCAGTTTTCCCCGGGCGAACGCTACGCGATCTTTCTCTCGCGCCGCAGCGTCCCGCTCGAGTTCGTGCACCTTCGCGGCCTCGCCGTCTCGGCCTTGGCGAGCATCGAGGACATCACCGAACTGCGTCCGCTCCTTCCGCCGACGCGCGCGGTCCATCGCGACACAGCGTTCGGCCGGGTACCCGTGTCGATCGTGTGCGCAGCCGATCCGCCGTCGGTGCAGGCACGGCACGAAGCACATCTGACACTCCAGGATGTGGCCGACGGTTTCGGCGAACGCGACATCCTCGACGAGCTCGGCGCCGCGGCGTCGGTGTGGAACGGAATCGGCAACGTCGTGGTGTTCGTCGGCCCGCACGGACGCTTCCCGATTTCTTTCACCCGCGAACTTCCGCTTCACGGCGCGGGTCTCGCGGTCACCGACTGGGTGCTCGATCGCACCGGCACCGTCATCGACTCGCGCATCACTCTCTATCTCGCGAACGAAGCAGGATCGATTCCGTGGTCGCTCGAGACGCGCCCCGGACACTTCGACCTCCGCTCGACGCTCGCGCACGAAATCGGACATCTCCTCGGGCTCAAACACTCGAGCACCATCGGCGATCTGATGGAGGGGAGCGCCGCGCGCAAAGGAACGCGCCGCGTGATGACCGACAACGATCGCGCGCGACTGCGTGAAGTGTATCCGTACGGTGCTGCGGTGCCGCGCCGCGTGATCGAGCACGCGGGTCGGCAGCTGTTGGAACTCGCGGGCGGGTTCATCGCGGGTTCCGCGGCCGACGCGAGCGAAGACGAATAGTTCTTCGCGACGCTTTCCATCGCGCACCGCGCAGCAGGCCCCGTGAAGTGTGATAGCCCCTTCGCATGACGACCAGCTATCGCACTGCGATGATCACCGGGGCTTCGAGTGGCATCGGCGCAACGCTTTCCCGGCAACTCGCCGCGCAAGGCACCAAAGTGATTCTCAGCGCGCGACGCGAGAGTGAACTCGATGCGCTCGCGAACGACATTCGCACTGCGGGCGGCGACGCGCTGGTGCGCGTGATGGACGTGCGTGATGCCGATGCGAGCGTCGAGATCGTTCGCGCGGTCGACGAAGAAGTTGGCGGACTCGACCTCGTCATCGCGAATGCAGGCGTCGGCGAGAAGTCGCGCAAGCCACCGACGTGGGAAGCCGTTCGCGCGATGTGCCACGTGAATTTCACCGGCGCGATCGCCACCCTCACCGCGGTGCTGCCGCGCATGCTGGAACGGCGTCGCGGACATCTGGTGGGCATCTCGTCGCTCGCGGGCCTCGCACCGATGCCGGTGTCCGCGGTGTACTCCGCGACCAAGGCGGGGCTGACGATGTTCATCGATTCGTTGCGCCTCGATCTCGAAGGGACCGGCGTGACGGCCACGGCGGTTCATCCGGGCTACGTGCGCACACCGCTCACCGACGCCAACGAATTTCCGATGCCGTTCATGGTCGAAGTCGAAGACGCCGCACGACTCATTCTCACGCGCCTCCCGGCCGGCCCCGCGCATATCGATTTCCCCCTGCCGACCGCCACCGTCGTTCGACTCGCCGGCGCGCTTCCGGGCAATCTGGTGCAGCGCGCGTTCGTGGCCATCTCCCGTCGCAAGTAGTGCGCACGCGGCCGGATGCGGCATGCTTGCGACGTGGCGGATCCGAAAGCGAGTGCACCGGCAGCAGCGAAGAAACCGCGCGTTTCGTTCGCGCGCCGAATGCGTCCACCACGCCGGCTCCGCTTCACGCGCGAAGGAAAGATCTTCATCGGCGTCACGCTCGGCGTCGGACTCGCCGCGATCAACACCGGGAACAATCTTCTCTATCTCGTTCTCGGTCTGCTCCTGTCGCTCATCGTGCTCTCGGGCATCCTCTCGGAGATCGCGTTGCGCGGTCTCGAGTTCCGTCGCCGGCTTCCGCGCCGCGCATTCGCGGGCGCGCCGATGAGTGTCGAGATCGAGGTGCGCAACAAGAAGAAGTACGCGCCGAGCTACTCGATCGAAGTCGAAGACCGTCTCTCCAATCGCCGTACCGACAAACGTTGTTACTTCCTCAAGGTGAGCGCAGGCGCGCGACAGACCGCGCAGTACCGCCGGACGCCGCCCGTGCGTGGAATCGAGCACTATGTCGCGCTGCGCGTGGCGACGCGGTTTCCGTTCGGGCTCTTCGAGAAATGGCGCGAGATCGATCTCGTCGAGGATCAGTGGGTGTACCCGTCGCCGGTGCGCACGCCGCGCCCCGCAATGCCGACTCACGCGGTCGGCGATGCCCTCACGCGTGACGGTCGCGGCGCGGGCGAAGTCGACGGCGTACGCGAGATCCGGCC
>CBIHQZ010000035.1:0-15118 GCA_966212315.1 uncultured Myxococcales bacterium | reverse complement strand
GCGAATCGATTCGACGCGACATGTTGATCAGCGCCTGATCGAGCGGCGTGCCGAGTTTGTATTCCTTCAGACAGAACTCGAGGTCTTCCTTGATCGGCGCTCGCATCAGGTTCGCGGCCGTGGTGAGCGCATCGCCGAGTGAGGGCGAGGTCTTCAATGCGTTCGAGAGCGTCGTGAGAAACGTGTCGAGCTGTTCCTCGACCTTGCGCTTGCGCTTCTCGATCTCGCCGCTCAGATAGATTCGCGGCGCGATCGCGGTGAGAACCACGAGACCGAGTCCGATCAAGAGGAAGTCGGGAACGAAGATCGCGCCGACGAAGCACACGACCATCAGGAAGCCCTGGCGCTGCGCGATCTGTTTGCCGGTGGTCTTCGAGTAGAGAAGCCGGCACTGCTTGTCGGTGTCGACGACGTACTGGCGCAGCCATCGATGAAGCCCGGAGTCGGTACCCGTGATGACGGTGTAGACCGCCAGCGCGATCGCGAAGCCGATGAGACCGATCGAGCCGAAACGCAGCACCGGTTCGGGGAGGTTCACAGGTAGTCCTTTCCCTTCACGAGGCCGAGGGCGATGAACTGATCGAGGTACGACGGGAGGTAGCCTGTCGCTCGGTACTCACCGATCACGCCGCCGTCCGACTTGGTGCCGGTGCGAACGAACGTGAAGATGTCGCGCAGTTCGACTTCGCCGTTGTCGTCGATACCGACCACTTCGGCGACGTTCGTCACGCGACGCGAACCATCGTTGAAACGGCTCTGTTGCACGACGACGTGCACGCTGTTCGCGATCTGTTCGCGAATCGCGCGCGACGGAAGGTCGAGGCCGCTCATCAGGCAGAGGGTCTCGAGACGGGCCACCGCTTCGCGCGGCGAGTTCGCGTGCGTGGTGGTCAGCGAACCGTCGTGACCGGTGTTCATCGCCTGGAGCATGTCGAGCGCTTCGCCACCGCGGCACTCACCGACGACGATGCGATCCGGACGCATACGCAGCGCGTTCTTCACGAGATCGCGAATCGTGAACTCACCCTTCCCTTCCATGTTGGGTGGGCGCGATTCGAGCGACACGACGTGCGGCTGCGCGAGCTGCAATTCGGCCGCGTCTTCGATGGTGACGATGCGCTCGTGCCCCGGAATCGCGCCGGAGAGCACATTGAGAAGCGTCGTCTTTCCGGAGCCCGTGCCGCCGGAGATCACGATGTTCTTCTTCGAGATCACCGTACGGAGCAGGAAGCGCCCCATCTGCTCGGTCATCGACCCGTACTTCACCAGGTCGTCCATCTTCAGCGGCGTCTTGGCGAACTTGCGGATCGTGATGCACGACCCCTTGAGCGCGAGCGGCTTGATGATGGCGTTGACGCGCGAACCGTCTTTCAAGCGCGCGTCGACGAGCGGCGTGCTCTCGTCGATGCGACGACCGAGCGGGGTCACGATGCGCTCGATGACGGCGCGAACGGCTTCGTCGTCGGTGAACCGCGCGTCGGCGCGAACGAGGCGGCCCTTCTTCTCGATGAAGATGGTCTGCGAATCGACCACCATGATTTCGGAGATGCTGTTGTCCGCGAGGAAGTGCTCGAGCGGTCCGAGACCGAGCGCTTCGTCGGTCATCTCGTTGATCAGCGCTTCGATGTCCGTGCCCTGCGGAATCTCCACGCCGAGCGAAGCGATGATGCGTTTCAGCGCATCGCGAACGCGCGGACGCATCGTGCGCTCGTCCATGCGCGAGCGATCGAGCGATGCGAGATCGAGGTTCTCGAGCAACTGCCGATGGATCTTCTTGCGGGTCTGGACCGACGCACCCGACGTCGGCGCAACGGCGGACCCGGTGGTCGGGGCGCCGTTCGTGCCGGGCGCGGCGGCGTGCGCGCTGGTGGGTGCGCGATGCGCGTCGGTCTTCGCACCCGGCGGCACCGGTGGCGGCAGCACCGCGGTCGGCAGTGCGTTTCCGCTCGCAGCACGCGGCTGCGGACCGCTCGGCGGCGTGGGGGGCCGCGGAGGGGCCGGGGGACCCGGCGGCGCGGAAGGCATCACGGGCTGCCCATTGCGATCCATGCCTTCGACGCGAACGATGTACGGCCCGACGAACATCGGCGTGCCGAACGGAACGCGCGTCGAGTTCTTGTGAACCCGGATCTCGCCCACGCGCGTGCCGTTCGACGAACTGTCGTGCACGAGCACGAACGTCGGATTCACTTCGAGCGTGATGTGACGCCGCGAGATATCGGGCGACGCGAGGACGACCGTGCACGTGTCGTCGCGCCCGATGGTGATCTCACCCTCGGCTTCGATAGCGAACCGCTGCGCCTCGACGCCCGGTGTCTCGATGCTGAGCGTGACCTGATCGCCCATGATGAACGGTGTCTCCGACGACTAGCGGCTCGGCGCCGGACCACGCTCGACGGGGCGCGGCACGAGGCCATTTTCCTGGAACATTCCCGGGAGAATCCCGCCGAAATCTTCGTACGCGCGCATCGCAGCGGCCACGCGATCTTCGGCCTGGCGGCTCATCCCTTCGATCACGGTCGGGACGATGAACACGACCATCTCGTTCTCGCGATTGCGTCGCGACTGCGAGCCGAAGAGCGCACCGAGGATGGGGATCTGCGCGAGGAGCGGCAGACCGTTCGAGCCGCCGGTCGACGAACGACCACGCATGCCCGAGAGAATGATGCTCTGACCGAGCTGCAGGTTCACGAGCGTGTTCACGCGCGAGATGCTGCGGCCCGGCACTTCGGCGCCGGTGTCGACGAGATCTGAGAGGTCGGCGTTGATGCGAACGTCGACGCGCGAGGTGCTCGGATCGAAGCGCGGCGTCATCGTGATGGTGCTGCCGAAGTCGATGCGACGGATGTCCGCGGTGAGACCGTTCGTGATGCGAATGTTGTATTCGCCGCCCGAGTGATACGTCGCTTCGTTACCGTTCGCGGTGACCACGGTGGCCTGGCGATGCACGCGTGCCCAGCCGGCTTGCGAAGCGATGTCGAGACGCGGCAGCGGCTGATTGATGATCGCAGTGGCGACGGCCGACGAGATGCCGGCACTCATGCCCATCGTGGGAACGACGTTGTAGGCGCCGTTGAACACGATGTTCGAGTTGCCGAGGATCGCGCCGGGCCAGTTGATGCCGAACACGTAGTTCGAGTTCGTGCTCAGCTCGACGAAGTAGAGATCGATGCGGACGTTGATGCGCCGCTCGACGATGGTCGGGTCGACGGCCACCAGCGATTCGACCTGCCCCGGGAAGATGCCGGCGATCTGCTGAACGCGGCGCTGCTGCCCTTCGTTCGCGACGCCGCCTTCGAGGAAGAGTCGTCCGCCGATCTGATTGATGCTGACGCCGTTGTAACCCTGGACGAGTTGCGTGACCTGCTGGCGCACGACGTCGATCGGGATGCGGAACACCGTGATCGGATACGTGGCCTGCGAGCCGTCGTTGCGGATCACGAGGAGCGACGTGTTGCCGGCGCGCTGACCGACGATGAGCAGTCGCGATCCGTCGCTCGGCACACGCACATCGACGATGCCTTCGGCACCGAGCGAGTAGCTGCGAATGCTCGACGCCGCGAGAACGTACTGCTCACCGACCGCGAGCGTGATTTCTTGAGCGCCCGCTCCCGCGCGCGGCTGCGTGGTACCGCCGGTGGTGTTTCCGCCGGTCTGCGCGTGCGCGACGGGCACGAGCGCGAGCGACCCGACGAGGGCGGTGAAAACGAAAGCTCCTGACTTCATCAATTGCCCCCTCGAATCACTTCGATCTGACGCGGCTGCTGTGTGGGTTGCTGCTGCACGGCGTGAACGCGGCCGCGCGACTGAATGATGTCGTTGATGCTGGTCTCGGGAAGTCCGTCGACCACCGCGATGTCTTCCGGATTGCGGAGCACGAGCGAGAGGCGGCCGCGGTCTTGCGCGAAGACCATCAACGCGGCTTCCTGGATCGTCGACGACATCGTGACTTGATTCGTCTCGCCCGAACCGGCCTGCGTCGAAGCACCCGGACGCGCGGCGGCTGCTTCGCCACCGGTGTCACGACCCGCGGCGAGCACGAGCACGTTCTGCAAGAGCGGCAGCGTGATGCGATCGCCTTCGGTGGTGCCGCGCGCCATCGTCACGAGAACGTCGACTCGATCACCCGGGCGGATCAGTCCACCGAACGTGCTCTGCTGGTCGGCGCGAATGGTCACCGCGCGCATCCCGTTGCTCACCAGCGAAGAGAGTTCGCGGCGCGCATCGCTGTTCGTTGCGAGGTCGGTCCAGAGCACCGCCTGGTTCGCGCGGATCGTCGTCGAGACGCGCACGCCCACGACGCGGCGCAGATCCTGACGACGAATGTGACGCTCCTCGAGATACGCCTCGGGGATGTTGCGCACACCGAGTTTGGCTTCGGTGAGCTGCTCGCCCATTGCGATCTCTTGCACCGCGAAGAGCACGGGGACCGGTCGTCCACCGGCGGCTTCGGTCTCGAAGCGATGCTGATAGAAGAACAGCAGGATCAGACCGAGTGCGGCGGAGACCGCGGCGACGAAGAGAGCTTTGCGGTTCATCGGTTCGTTCCTCGAAAGGGCGCGATCGACGTCGAGCCTACCATGACCGCCTTGCCCCAACGCACCGCTATTCGAGCCAAAAACACGGCCGAGTCGTCACTCGATCGCGTGCGAGCACGAGCGTTCGCCGCGATGGCGCGGCGACTCGTGCTGCATGCGAAACGAAGTGGAGGTGTTACTGCGCGGTCAGGACGGTCACGGCGGTCTGATCGCCTTCGCGACGCGCGAGGATGAGCGTGGCGGTGACGTTGCCGCGCTCGTACGTGAGCATGCGCTGACCGTGAAGATCGACAGTGCGCGGCATGGGGATGAGGTTCCATCCCTGACGCGGCATCTCGGCGCGGTAGTGGCTCTCGACCGTGTCGATCGGCGAAATGCCCGCGTAGATGTTGATGCTGTACGGCTGGTCGACTTCGCGCGCGCTCATCATTCGCCGCATGTTGCCCGGGCGTGCGATGCCTTCGGGCTCTTCGCCGGGAACATCGCCGGTGGTCGGGAACATGTGGCGGACGTTGACCTCGCCGTCGGACCAGAACCCGAGGAAGCGCGTGCGTCCGCTGCCGCTTCGTTCCGCGTAGAGATAACGAAGCCGGCCCACGTCGCTGAGGTCGCCCGAGTCGATGGCCGCGCGAACGCGACGGAGAATCTCGTTCGGCGTGAGTCGCGTGTTGCCGACGTCGAAGCAGGCGACGTAACCGCGCTGTTCGTCGCCGACGCGGAAGGTCGAGAGTGCATGCTCCGACGTCGCCCCGGTCGGGCGCTGGCCCGTCGCGGTCGGCGGAAGACGGCCGATCACGTCGGCCAGTTCGCGTGAAGCACCGTCTCGCGCCGCGCAGCGCGACTGATAGTACGAGAGCACCGTATCGAGGCTGTCGCGCGTCGAGCCGCTCGCGAACTCGAGATACGTGCCGTTGATGGAGAGCGTTCGCGCCTCGCCCATCGCGTGGCGGTCGGCGTACTGCATCATCTCGCGGCCGAACGACATCATCCCTTCGCGCACATGCGTCGCGGCCGCGCGCACCGAGATGAGCGTGAGGCCGAACGACACGACGAGCCCGAAGGCGCCGAGCCGGATGAGATTGGGGAGGTACTTTGTTCGCAGCAGTCGCACAGCGATACCTCCGGCTAACAGAGATGGGTCATGCCGCAGAACGCGTCGTGTGCGAGCTGACCCGGGGTGCGGGGCACTTCGTTGCACATGACGGTATTGCGGACGGTGAATGACGATGTTCCCGAGCCGAGCGGACCGGGGCGAGTCGTGCTGCCCGAACCGCTGACGTCGGCATTGCTGCCGAGCACGATGCGCGACGCCGCACGCATGATCGGGTTGCTCGCGAGCGAGCTGAGCGCGCCGCCTTCGGGGAGTTCCGAGGTCTCGAGGTCCGAGCCAGAGCCCACCGTCAGCGTGTCGCATCCGGTCGGCGTCTCGCGGCAGCCGTTGTTCGCGTACTGCCACGCGCACGACTTCGCCTTCGCGCCGAGGCGGATGCGATCGCTGTAGTAGTTGTGAACGAAGATCACCGATGCCCACACGATCATGAAGAACGGGAGCATCACGACGACTTCGGCGAAGACGGCGCCACGCGTCGAGCGCAGGAGCTTTCGGGTGAATCGGCGCATGCCGGCGAGTCGAGGGTTGCCCATGTCCGAAGCTCCTAGTGAATGATCACGCGGTCGAGGAAGCCGAGATCGAACCCGCCCGTGCCACCGCCGGCACCGCTGCAGTCGCCGCCGCCCGAGCCCGTATTCGACGATCCGCAGGCCTGCGAAAGGCTGTCGTTCGAGAGGCTCGAGGGCATTCGGAACCGGCGCAGACGCGCGCGCCAGAACATGTTCCACATCCACTCGTCGCGATCGTCGTTGCCGTCGTAATAGAACTCGGCTTGCGCGGTGGAGAGCCGTCCGAGATTGCGAAGGCCTTGGAACATCTGCCCCGCGTTCGTCTCGCGGAACTGGTTCGCGGCGCGCACGCCCTTGTCCTCGCGGTCCCAGTCGGTGCTGCCGATGACGAAGCCACGGAGCTGGAAGTTCTCGTCGCCGAGATTCGCGCCAGCCTTGATCTGTTGCGGTGAACGGCTGTCGCCACCGCTGTCGACGGATTGACCGGTCACGTTCTGACTGGGCTGGTCACGATGCTCTTTGCAGCCGAGCACCGCGACGACTTCGGTGTACCGGAACGGCACGCGCTCACCGGGCGGCGCGAGCGCCACGCTGGTTTCCGCAGCCGTGCGTCGATCCGCTTGATCCGTGCAGAGCGGCTCGCTGCCGGCGTTGTAGTCCGTGCTCAGCGATCCGTTCTGGCCGCACATCGGTCGATTGCGGGCGTTGGTCACGGTCGGGCCATCGATCTGTCGCATCGAGAGATCGAGCAGCGGCGGGCCGCTCGGGTTCATCGGATCGCGATAGAGGTAATCGGTCACGATCCGCACCGAGTAGACGTAGCCTTCGAGATTCCCACCACTGCGCGGGCGGCACTGATCGGCGGCGTCGTCGAGGCGGCGGCTGCACGCGCTCGAATTGGCGCCCGCCGGAAGGGAGCCGGTGCACGAGCCGGTGTTCGGATTGTACTGGCGCTGCTGCTCGAGGCGCTGCGCTTCGCTGCATGCTGACTCGACGTGGTTGTCGATGCAGTCGCGAGCCTGTGGTGTCATCGGCAGCGGTTGCGAGAAGTCCACGCCGCTGATCGGCGGGACGGTCGACGAACCGCCGCACACCGTCGCGGCCGCAGCGTCAGCGAATCCGCTGATCGCGCCGTCGATGGCGCCCCACACCGGGCCGAGTGCGTCGCGAATGGGCTGAAGCGGCAGCTCGATCAACGCGGTGACGTACTGCGCGGCCTTGTGGCAGAGCACCGAGAACGGCGCGGTCTCGGTCGGAAGCGGACGCGCGACGGGCCATACGAATCCCACGGTAGCGGGCGGGCGGTACGAGCCCATCGTGATGACGATGGCTTTGCCTTCGGCGACGATCGGCATGCCGTCTCGCACCACGATCTCCGCCGAGTGCGCGAGTTCGAGGAACTCCATCACCGTGGGCCGCAGACTGTTGTAGAGGCTCGAAACCGACTGGCGAACGGCGTTGAGCGGCGGAATCGCAGCGAGGCTCGCGCCGGCGGTGATCCACGAGAGCGCACCGGCGATCGCGATACCGGCGATGCAGAGCAACTCGATCGCGCGCAGCGCCACGAGGATCGCGAGCGCGGCGGCCATCACGATGTTGATCAGCGCGATGAGATTCATCCCGCGCGCGTCCATCACGGCTGCCGAAAACGCCGCGGCGTCGGCTGCGTCCTGCATGCGCTCGCGATAGAGAATCGAGTGACCGATACCGAGGAGGAAGTACAGCGCGCCGACCAGGAAGAAGGCCATGAAGAGGCCGAGCACCATGATGGCGCCGCTGGTTCCGTCGCGGAGGGACTCGTCGCGCGTGTCGCGTTGCGTGTCGGACAGTGCGGATGTGATCGCCAAGGTGGTCATCGGCACGCCCTCGTCCCGTCACCGGGATTGCAGTAGCAGCTCGGTGAGTTCGTCATGTCGTTGCACTGCAGCGATCCGCTCGGGAGGCACGGTCCGACGCCCATGTGCCACGAGCAGCACCCGCTGAATCCACTCGGACATCCCGAGTCGGGCGTGCCGGCGTCTTCCATCCCGGCGCCGCTCGATCCGCTCCCGGTCGTGTACGCGTAGTCGGCGCCCTGGTTCGGCAGCGTCGCTTCGCCGCGCATGATCGCGAAGCGTGCACCAGTGAGCGACGTTGCGAGCATCGCCAGCGACCACGGGGCGGTCGCGAGTTCGGCAACACCCGGGCGATTGCGCTGACTGCGCTCCTGAAGCTGCTGCGCCTGCTGGATCCCCGCGGCGATGGCTTGCGGCGAGGCATCACCGGCGACGGCGTGGATGATGCGCAGCGCGGCGGCCGGCGAGATACCGAAGCGCAGCGAGATCGGATCGTCGCACATCAACTGCCGGGCAATCGGAATCGCGCAGTGGAAGAGATAGGTCACGCGCGCGGTGACTGCGTCGTTGCGACCGAAAGTGTTCGTGTACGTCGTCGCGCCCGGGGCGGTCGGGAACGTCACGGCGACGCCGACCTTGTTGTAGAGCAGCGAAGTCGCTGCGCGCATCAGAGGCGTATTGCTGCCGATGCCGTCGCGAATGTCGTCGCCCTGCCCGAACAGCTGCGGTGCGAGTTGCTGCATCGACGGCGAGATCGCCATCAGCGGGATGCTCGCCGCGTCGACGATCGCACTCATGCGCGCGTTGCGCCGTCCGTACGTTGCCTGCGGGCTGCTCGGGTCGGCACCACCACCGCCACCACCGCCGCCGCCACCGAAACCGGGGATGCTCGGGATCGAGCTGCTGTCGCCACCGAGCCAGCCGAGAATTCCGTCGATCGCTGCCGAGGTCCGCGCATCGCGTCCCTGGGCGACCGTGTTGAGCGGTGCGTCTTCGTACTTCGACGGATCGTCGGGGAGCACCACGATGGCCGCGCGCACAGCGATGGTCGCCGAGTGCTGCACGACGAGATGCGCCATGTACATCAACGCGGACTGCGCAATGCCGAGCACCATGACGAAGAACGGGAGGAACGCGAGGAGGAACTCGACGTAGACGGCGCCCGACGGTCCACGCGCGAGCGATCGTTTCGCGCGGGCTTCGTCGGGGGTGTTGGTTGCTTCGTCGCGCATGGTTCGCTCCGTCACGTCACAGAAGCCCGTAGGCGTGGTTGTTCGAAAGCGCAGCGAGCAGGGTTCCGACGAAGATCGAGACGGCGAACCGCATCTTGGTCATCATCTCGTGCGTCAGCGGACGTCGATATTTCTTCGGGAGAAACGGGTTGATCCCGAGGAAGAACACGTTCCCGAGGGTCCGCAGCAACTTCCCCTCCCACGCGAACCGCGCGAGGGCGAAGAGCGAGCCCGCGCAGATCGAATAGAAGAGAGCCTGAATCCCGGTATCCACGAGCACCAGCGCACCGATCGCGGCGAAGAGTTTCACGTCGCCGGCGCCGATCGCCTTCAACTTGAACAGCAAGAGAGGGACCGCCGCACACACCGCGATCGAGACGAGCGAACCGACGAAGTTCGCCGTGAGCCCTCGGTCCGTGCGCCAGAACCCTCCGTATGCCAGCCAGATCAACGGGGCGAGAACGAGCGGAGGGAGGGTCAGCCAGTTCGGGATGTGCCCTGTACGCGCGTCGAAAACCGCGGCAACCGCCGTCAGAACGAGACACGCGACGAGACACACACCCGGAACCGACACGACCCACCTCCGCAGGAGAGCGAACCCCGCTGCGCGGCGCGGTAGTGCGCCGCTGCGTGAATCACATGCTCTGGACTTGAGTCGTGCCTTGGGTAACGCGGTTGGCGACGGTGGTGCCGAACGTGCGCCACACGACGATGCCGACGAGTGCGATGAGCACGAGGAGGATGACGTATTCGACGGTCGACAGACCTTCCGTCTCGGTCGCAAGGGCCTTGAGGTTGCGCTTCTGGATCTCGTTGGTCGTCTTCATGGTCGTCTCTCCTGGGGTTCGTTCGGACTCTCGATCGCTCTCGAAACTCGGCACATGCGTGGATGCGATTACGGGAACGGCACCACGATGATCATCTGGACGTAGCGGTAATACTGCACGAGGGGGATCCCGAGGGTCACGGTGGCGGCCGCCGCACCGAGGGTCACGAGCATCAGAATGGTCGTGTACTCGGTGAAGACCGATCCCTCGGTTTCGACTGCCAGCGGCGCGAGCCATTGCCATGCGCGCAACGCCGCCATCCGCGCAGCGCGCACGAGGCGCGGAGCACATGACGCAGGCGATCGGCGTGCGAGATCGCTCGGTGACACGTCGCGCACTATATCAGCGCGCTTCTTTTCGCAGCAAGCCGATGGGGACGCATCGCGCACGAGCGAGCGCCGCGAACCGCAGGCTCCTGTGTGCGACACGATCGCCACCGACTGGTGCATGGTGAGCCGTTCAGCAAACGCCAGACCATGCGACGCGCGCGGTTCGAACGTGCGTTCCGGGCCGCGTTTTCAAGGTCTGATCGCGTGTGGGAGCATTTCCTCCCGGCGACTCGTTCTACCAGCGGGCGAGATGCCTGACGACGCCCGGTCGGCCGACCCGTGCGACGTCGATGAGGGATGGCGGCTCGACCAAGTGCGCTTATACCCGCCTCGATGAACCGACATGGATCCGAAGACACCGGCCGACTGGTGCTCCGCCTCGCGATCGGCGGACTGATGCTCTTTCACGGCGTGTCGAAGCTCTCGCACGGCGTCGCACGCATCGGCGACAACCTCGCGCGACACGGGTTGCCGCGCTTCGTTTCGCTCGGTGTTTACGTGGGTGAAGTGATCGCGCCGCTCTTGTTGATCGCCGGGATCGGAACGCGTCCGGCGGCGGCGATCGTGGCGTTCAACATGGTGGTCGCGATCGCGCTCTCGCACCCCGCCGACGTCTTCAAATTGGGAACCGGCGGCGCGTGGGCCGTCGAGCTCCCGATGCTCTACATGCTCGGCGCGATTGCGATCGCGTTGCTCGGCGCCGGAAAGTTCAGCGTGACGCGTGGCAAGGGACGCTGGGACTGAGCATCAGCGAGTACCGAAGCGCACGGCGAATCCATCGACGCGATCGCGTGGTTCGGCGGTGATGAAGCCGTCCGCAGCGGCCGTCGCGAGTGTCCAGCCACCCGCCACGCGGGCGCTCCCGCGAGTCGATCGGAGGCGGAGCGCGAACTCGGTCTCGGTGGTGACGGCGAACGGTGCAAGGTCGGCGCGCTTGATCGTCACGCTGCGCGCATCGGCCGGTACGTGGAAGCTCACTTCGAAAGTCAGGGTGATCTCGCTGCCGGCGATCGCGTCGTCGCCGAGCCGCGCGGTGAGATCCCATGCGTGAAGTGCCGCGCCGCCACCGTTGAGCAACACCGCGAACGCCTGTTCGCTGTCGCGCCGATGAACACCGAGCGGGGCGAGTGGACGCGCCGCAATTCGGCCGGTCGCGTGCCAGTGATCGGACCGCTCGACCGGGGCGTACATGCCGACCGCCGTGTACACCCAGCGATCCTCGGGTCGCGTGCCGCCGGTCGCATCGATGTGGAGAGTCACGTCGGTGCCGGTGTCGCTGTCGACCAACGCAGCTGCCACGCGACGCGCGAGGAGCGAAGGCGGACGAGGCGCGAGTTCGTCGGACAGCGGTGCGTGCGCAGCGAGCGGCAATGCGAACGTCGTGTCGACGAAGGCGCCGCGATACGGCACGAGTGCGCGACCGAATGCGAGGCCGTCGTGCTCTGCTTCGAGAACGAGTGCACCTCCGCTCATCGCGGGCTGCGTGCCGCGCGAACGGGACTCGGCGGTCGGCACGAGGTCGACGCGCAAGGGCAGCACGTCGTCGTGGCGATAGCCCACTGCGGTAATCGTTTCGTCCAGTGTGTCGATGACGAGCCGCACGCGTCCGTCGACGCCGACATCGAGTGCCGCGTGGCGAGCGATCAACGGCGCATTGGCGGTGATGCGAGGAATCGATTCGAGCGGCAGCGTGTCGACTGCATCGACCGATGTGCGCGCAATGGCGTGGGGAGTACGCGCCACGAGGTTGAATCGACCGGCGTGACGTGGCGTGAAGTGGCCCTGATTGTCGATCGTCGCCGCGTCGGATGGCTCGGCCGACCACTGGGATGCGGCCGTGGCATCGCGAAACGCGGCACCGGGTACCGTTCGTTCGAATACGCGCGCGACGACGGTGGCGTTCGTTCGAATGCGCTCCGCGCCGTCGAGCACGATGGTCGCCGTGGCGCTCTCCGGCCGCGGCGGTGGTGGCGACGACTGCGCGCCACACGCACTCGACAAGAGGCACAGCAGGACGGGCAAGTGCCGACGACGAACAGCGAACTTCACAGCGACAGACTCACGGTGGCGAACATGGTAAACGGCGCGCCCGCGGTGAAATGACGAATCGGCGTGGGTGATGGCGAAGCGCCCGGATCGAAGTTCGACGCGTACTCGAACTCGGTCTCGGCCCAACGCACATCGAGAAGATTGCGTCCGCTCACATCGAAGCCGATGGGGCCTACGCGCACGCCGGTCGATGCATCGAGCAAGAGCACCGCGGGGCTCGTTCCGCTCTGCACCAGATCGCGGGGGCCGCGCACGCTTGCGCCGAGTCCACCGCGGATGCGCACCGGCCATGCGCGCCATCGCGCGACCTGCCGCTCGGCTGCTGCATCGAGACGCGCGACGAGCGAGGGAAGGTAGGGAATCGACGAGCCCGCGGGGAGTATTCCGTCGAGCGCATCGGATTCGACGCTGCTTCGCGTGTAGGCGACGGAGGCATTCACGTCGAGCCAGTCGAGTGGCCGCGTGCGAAACCAGAACGTCCCGCCGTACCGATGCGTCGATCCGATGGGGACCTCGTCGCCGCTCAGTGGATCGAAGATCGCGTCGTTGTCGACGAGCACGTGGAACAGCGCGAGCGATGCAGAAACGCGCGCGCCGCCGAGGAGACTCGAGGACGGACTCCATTGGATGCCGGCCTCTTCGCTGGTCGAGCGCACGAGTTCGACGCGCTCGTTCGCCCGGATCGCAAGCGCCGATGGCGTGCGATAGCCGGTGCCGAAGCTCACCACTGCCGCGAAGCCACGACCGAGATCCACGTCGATGCTCGCCTTCGGTCCGAGGCGAGTAGCCAGCGCGGTTCGCGGCGAGCGAGCCGTCGCGCCGGTGTCGTCGTAGGTGGTGCCGTCGATGTCGTACGCGAAGAGATCGAATCGCGCTGCGCCACGCAATGTGAGGCGCCGGAACGGGCGCACCCGCGCCTCGAGATACGCGCCCACCTGTGTGATCGCCGCGTCGGTCGCGCTGTCTTCGTCGCCATGCATCGCGAGTGGCGCGGCGGTTCGCGCATCGAGCGCATCGATCTGGCCGTGCACGCGATCGTGACGAAGTACCCAGCCGATCTCTCCCTCCTGCGCGAGGCGGCCGATCATGAACGTGCGGTGGTAATCGCCGCGCGCACCGAGCGTGATCGCGCCGTATCGCCGCAACGAAAGATCGCCCTCGTCGGGATGTTCGAGATAGCCGGTCGCGTTCTCGCGCTGCGTGAGATTGCGCAGTCCCGCGAATGCCTGGAGCGTGCTTCGTTCGTAGGCGCGTCGCATCTCGAGCGTCGCTGCGAAGAGCCCTCGCATCGACACGCCGCCCTGGAAGGGCACGTTGGGCGCGGTGCCGAAGAAGTCGACGCGGCCCGCGCGGTAGTCGTCATCGCGCAGCGGGCCCGGCGCATCCCATCGCGTTGCGTAGAGCGCGCCGAACAAGCGCAACTGCACCCCGTGTCCGAGGTCGGTGCTCCATTGTGCGAGTCCGCTCGCACGGTCGAAGCGTCGCATCGCGCCGAAGCCGTCGGAGTGCACGAGGTCGATGCCGACGAATGTGTCACTGCCGGTGCCCGCAGGGCCGAGAAGGCCGGTGAGTCGCGCGAATCCGTAGGTGCCGTACGAAACGCGAACATGTGCGCCGCGATCGTGCAACGCGAGGTGGAAGTCGACCGCGCCTGCGAGCGCAAAGTTGCCGGCGCGCGGATCGGCGTTGCCTTCGGTGACGGTCAACCGATCGACGAGTTCGGGGATGATGAAATACAGATCCGCGTAGCCCTGCGTTCGCGGATTGCTCTCGTCGTTGAGCGGAACGCGATCGAGCGAGAACGCGATGTCCTGTCCGTTGTCGCCGGCGAAGCCACGCAGCGAGACCTCGTGTGCATCGCCCTCCGTCGATTCATTGGCCAGCTGGACACCGGGTACGAGCGTGAGGAGATCAGGTCCGCTCACGCGCGCGATGCGGCCGAGTCCCTGGATCGGCAGGGTGTATTGCGTCGCGCTTCTCGGCGGCTCGGTCGCGCGGACGAGCAGCACTGGCGACGGCAGCGCGGCGTCTGTCTGACTCGCACGTCGAAAGGCGCGCGGCTCGATCGCGACTCGGTGGACGAACCGAAGGACAGGCACGCCATCGCGCACCGCCGGCGTGAACCGCATCGCACGCACACGCGCGAGCGCGTCGTCGACCAGCTCGCGGGCGATCTCGGCGTTCGACCCGGCAGGAAGCTCGATCGCGCGCACTGCACCCGTCGCATCGATCGTGACCACGACCTCGACCGACCCGTTCGTGCGGCCGGTTGCGCGTTGCGCGTGCGAATGGCGCGGCGCGAGAAGACTCGCCAGCACGGCGGCGAGCACGAGGCGGCGGGTCTTCGGCACCATCGGCGAACGACGAGTCAATCGGTCCGGCGGGCGCCCCGCAAACGAGGCTCCGCGAGACGTCATGACGGTGTCGTTGCGCGCGCGACGAAGGTCCGCAGCGGGCATCCGGGTCGCTCGCGGCCTCGGACCCCGGTCCGTGAAGAGAGGGCTTCAGTCCGGCGCCCGGCGCACCGTCTCTCGACTCAGAGTCGCACGGTCTCGTCGACCGTCCCGTGCGGGGCACCACCACCACCAGGACAAACACTCCAGCAAACACCGCAGTAGTTCATGCGACACCACGAAGTCGGCGTGCTCGTTCCGCCCCCCGGGCAACCGCGGGCGCGCGGCAGACGGA
>CBIHQZ010000034.1:0-15122 GCA_966212315.1 uncultured Myxococcales bacterium | reverse complement strand
CAGCACGCGAAGTGGCTGAAGACATGCAGTCACATCCCGTGGCGCCGCCCGATCGCATCGCTCAACTACCTTCTGTCGAGTCATGTGTGGCGTCAGGATCACAATGGCTTCTCGCACCAGGATCCGGGGTTCATCGATCACGTCGTGAACAAGAAGGCCGAGACCATTCGCGTGTATCTCCCGCCCGACGCGAACACGCTGCTGTGGGTAACAGATCAGTGCCTGCGGAGCCGTAACCTCGTGAACGTCGTGGTCGCCGGGAAACAACCCGCACCGCAATGGCTCGCGATGGACGAAGCCATCAAGCACTGCACCGCGGGGATCGGCATCTGGGAATGGGCGTCGAACGACAAGGGGAGCGAGCCCGATGTCGTGATGGCCTGCTGTGGCGACGTGCCGACGCTCGAAACGCTTGCGGCCGTGCAGTTGCTTCGAACCTACGTGCCCGAACTAAGAGTGCGCGTGGTGAACGTCGTCGACCTGATGACCCTGCAACCGCGCGAGCAGCACCCGCACGGGCTCTCGAACAGCGACTTCGACGTGCTTTTCACGTCCGACAAGCCGGTGATCTTCGCGTTTCACGGATACCCGTGGTTGATCCACCGGCTGACCTATCGCCGTACCAATCACGACAACATTCACGTGCGCGGCTATCGCGAAGAAGGGACGACCACGACCCCGTTCGACATGGCGGTGCTCAACGAACTCGATCGGTTTCATCTCGTCGGCGAGGTGATCGATCGCGTCCCCGCGCTGCGCGAACGCGCCGCCTACGCGAAGCAGGCGATTCGCGACAAGCTGATCGAACATACGCAGTACATCAGCCGGTTCGGCGAGGACCTTCCGGAAATACTCCAGTGGCGTTGGGGAGACGATCGGCGCGGCGGAGAGTCCTCCGGGCCGGACACCAGCGCAGACTTCTGACCGCGTGTCCCTCCGCGCGAGCGACTCTCGATCTCAGTACCGCTCTTCGATGAACCGAATGGGCACCGTCTTCGACGCCCGCACATGCCGCTTCGGCAGTTCGACCTTTTCACGCCGAAGCTTCTTGTACGGAATGTGTTCGAGAAGATGCGCGATGACGTTGAGTCGCGCGCGCTTCTTGTCGTCGCTGTGAACCACGTACCATGGCGCGTATGGCTTGTTCGTCGACGCGAACATGTCGTCGCGTGCGCGCGAGTACTCGTCCCAGCGGCTGTACGCTTTCAGATCCATCGGCGACAGCTTCCAGGTCTTGCGCGGGTCGTCGATTCTTCCGCGCAAGCGGCGCGTCTGCTCGTCCGGGCTCACCTCGAGCCAGTACTTGAGCAGCACGATTCCCGAGTCGACCATCGCCTTCTCGACCAGCGGCGCGTCTTTCAAGAACCGCTCGACCTCGTGCTTCGAGCAGAAGCCCATCACGCGTTCGACACCCGCGCGGTTGTACCAACTGCGATCGAAGATGGTGATCTCTCCCGCCGCGGGAAAGTGCGCGACGTAGCGCTGCAGGTACATCTGCGACTTCTCGCGATCGCTCGGTGCCGGAAGCGCCACCACGCGGAACACTCGCGGACTCACGCGCTCGGTGATGGCCTTGATGGTTCCGCCCTTCCCGGCGCTGTCGCGTCCCTCGAACACGACGCACACCCGCAGTCCCGCGTGCACGACCCACTGCTGCAACTTCACCAGTTCGCCGTGCAGCCGCGCGAGTTCTTCCTCGTACACCTTGCGTTTCATCTTCTCGGACATGGCCCCGCCTCCTACTTCGACACGGCGATCGATTTGCGAAAGCGCGACACGCTGTACGCGAAGAACGCGAGACCCACGCCGCCGACGATCGCGAAGTGCCGGATCACAGCTCGCAGCCCGCCACCGCGGTACACGATGATCTGCGAGAAGCTCACGAAGTGACGCGACGGCAGGAAGTACGTGATCGTCTGCAACCACTTCGGCTGGCTCTCGACCGGCGTCGACCCGCCCGACAACAGCTGCAGGACCAGCACCACCAACACGATGAGCAGCGCGAATTGCGCCATCGATCGCGAGATCGTCCCGAGGAAGATGCCGAGCGCGGTCGCGAAGAACAGATAGAGAATGACGCCGCCGAACCAGAGCAGGTGCGATCCGGCGAACGGGACCTTCAGCACCATCTGCACCACGAGATAGAGCGACAGTGCGGTCGCCAGCAGGATGACCAGACCATTCGCCCACACCTTGGCGATCGCGATCTCGAACGGGGTCAGCGGCATCACCAGCAGGTGTTCCAGCGTTCCGTGCTCGCGCTCGCGAATCACGGCTGCACCGGTCAGTACCACCGTGAGAAGCGTCAGCTGATTGATGATCGCCACGACGCTCGTGAACCACGCCGAGATGCCGTTCGGATTGAATGCCTTTCGCACGACGAGCCGAATGGGCTCGCTCGCTTCGGGATCCTCGCGCTGGATGAACGTCGCGACGCGCTGGTTGATGATGCTCTTGATGTACCCCGCGCCGATGCCGGCCTGCTGCATCGCGGTCGCGTCGATGTTCACCTGGATGTCCGGGTGACGTCCGGCACGCAGATCGTGCTCGAACATCGGCGGGATACTCACGACGAACATGAACCGCCCCCGGTCCATCGAGTCCTCGACCTGCGTCGTCTGGATGAGCACCGGCGGCTGGAAGCGGGGCGGATAGAACGCGTTGAACAGCTCCTTCGAGAGCGGCGAGTCGTCTTCGTCGACGAATGCAATCGACGCGTTGTGGACCTCGTTGGAAGTGCCGGTCGCTTGCGAGTAGATCGTCCACGTGAACGCGTAGATCACGAACAGGACGAGCACTGCATCGCTGAGGAAGCTGCGTAGCTCCTTGATGCCGAGCCACAGGATGTTGCGCAGGGACCCCACGCTACTTGTCCTGCTTCTTGAGGCCGAGCGTGCTGAGCGCCAGGAGGATCGGATACGTCACCGCGAGCACGACGAGGTCGCGCACCATCAGCGATGCCGCGAGGCCCTTGGTGTACGTGCCGAGGCTTGCGTGCATGTAGTACGTCGTCGGCCAGATCGATCCGATGACGCGTGCCGAGCCCTCGAGCGTCGAGACCGGTTGCAGTAGCCCGGCGAATTGGATCGTCGGTTGAATGGTGAGAATCGCCGTGATGAACACCGCTGCGACCTGCGTCTTCGTGATGGTCGCGGTGAGCATTCCGATGTTCGTCGTCACGAGCAGATAGAGCAGCGTGCACAGCGTCAGCAGCAGGAAGTTTCCCTTGATCGAGACGCCGAACACGATCTGCGCGAGCAGCGCGAGGATGAAGAAGTTGATCATCCCGATCACGACGTAAGGCACCTGCTTTCCGAGCAGGTACTCGAGCCTCCCGGTCGGCGTGACGTAGAAGTTGATGATCGAACCCAGCTCCTTCTCGCGCACGATGCTCACCGCCATGAGGATCGCGGGGATGAGAATGAGAAGCAGGGCAGGGACGCTCGGAACGATCGAGTAGATGCTCTGGAACGAGGGGTTGTACATGTAGCGCTCCTGGAACGAAGCGCTGACGCGATGCGGGTCGTTCGGCAGTCCGTTTCCCGGTTCCTGGAGGAAGCGGTCGTGAACGCCGCGGAGATATTGCGAGACCGTCTCTGCGCGGAAGGGCATCGCGCCGTCGGCCTGCCCGAACGCCTCGGGACTCGAACGACGGTTTGCATCGCGACCGAAGTTGTCGGGGATCTCGACGATGACCGAGACATCGTCGGACTGCAGACGCCGCAACGCTTCGTCGTCGCTCTCGATGGGTGCGGTTCGATCGAAGTATCGCGTCGCGCCGTGGAACTGCTCCAGGTAGCGGTGACTCAGGGGCGAATCATCGTGGTCGTACTCGGCGTAGCGGATGTGTTCGACGTCCGACGTGATGCCGAAGCCGAACACCAGCATGAGCAGCGCCGAGCCGAGGAACGCGAACGCGAGACGAATCGGATCTCGCAAGATCTGCAGCGCTTCGTTGCGCGAGTAGGCCGCCATGCGCTGCACCGGCAGCGGGACCAGACGTCGCTTCCTGGCTCGTCGCGGTGGCGGCTTCGTGACCGCCGAAGCATCGGCTGCCGGACTCGCCTTCGCGCCGCCTGGTGGCGCCTCCGCGATGGCGTCTTCCATGTACGCGATGAACGCGTCTTCGAGACTGGCCGCACCGCGCGCCGCGATCAGCTTCTCCGGCGCATCGCACGCGAGCACACGGCCGGCGTGCATGAGCGAGATGCGATCGCAGCGCATGCCTTCGTTCATGAAGTGCGTCGTCACGAAGATGGTGACGCCGTCGTTGCGCGACAGGTCGGCGAGAAGCTCCCAGAACCCGTCGCGGGCCACCGGATCCACGCCCGACGTCGGCTCGTCGAGGATCAGCAGCTTCGGCTCGTGGAGTACGGCCACCGCGAGCGAGAGCCGCTGCTTGAGTCCCATCGGCAGCTCGCCGGTCTTGGCGTCGAGATGCGGTCGCAAGCCGAATCGCTCGACGAGTTCGTCGATCCGCTTTTTCGCCCGGTCCTCCGGCAGGTGATACAGGCGCGCGTCGAGTACCAGGTTCTCGCGAACCGTCAGCTCTTCGTAGAGCGAGAACGCCTGCGTCATGTAACCGAGGTTCTTGCGCACCTCGAGGCTGCCGGCTTCGACCGAGTTGCCGAACAACGTGGCCGTGCCTTCGGTCGGCGGCAACAGTCCGGTGAGCATCTTCATCGTGGTGGACTTGCCGCAGCCGTTCGAGCCGAGGAAGCCGAAGATCTCGCCGCGTTCGATCGACAGCGTCACGTGGTCGACGGCTGTGAACGCTCCGAAGCGCTGCGTGAGGTCCTTCGCTTCGATCGCGATCTCCTTGGTGCTCTCGCGCGGCGGGATCACGAGCTGCTTGTGACCTTTGCGTTTCGACTCCGGCAGGAGCGCAACGAAGCACTCCTCGAGATCCTTCGATCCCGTTCGACTCATCAGCTCCGCGGGCGTTCCCGTCGCCAGTACGCGTCCCTCGTCCATCGCGACGATCCAATCCCACCGCGATGCTTCGTCCATGTACGCCGTCGCGACGACGACGCTCATTCCCGGTCGCCCGGCGCGGATGTCGTCGATGAGCGACCAGAACTGACGGCGCGACAGCGGATCCACGCCCGTCGTCGGCTCGTCGAGGATGAGCAGGTCCGGTTCGTGGACGAGTGCGCCGCACAGTCCGACCTTCTGCTTCATGCCGCCCGAGAGCTTCCCCGCGGGGCGTTCCGGGAACGGGCCGAGCCCGGTCGCGTCGAGCAGTTCTTTCACGCGCGCGGGCCGCTCGTCGGCTGCGAGTCCGAAGAGTCGCGCCATGAAGTCGACGTTGTCCCGAACGCTGAGTTCCAGATACAGGTTCTTGCCGAGACCCTGCGGCATGTATGCGATGCGCGGGCACGCAGTGCGGCGGTGACGCGCCTCCGCCATGTCGCCCTCGAGCACGAAGACCTTGCCCGACTGCACGCGTTTCGAGCCCGCGACGAGTGCCAGCAGCGTCGACTTGCCGACGCCGTCGGGGCCGACGACGCCGACCATCAACCCCTTCGGAATCTGGAGCGAGATGTCGTCGAGCGCCGCGACCTTGCCGTAGCGATGCGTGACGTGCTCGATCGAAACGACGTGGCCCATGGGCGCCGCGCGGGAGCTTTCTGACGGCGGATTACGCATGATTCAGCGAGGGCCCCCACCCACTGCGGAAGGAGGCGGTCCCTCGCCGCGAACGAGGTTGCGCTGCAGCCAGGCAGGCCACTCGGTGGACTGGTTCACCTGCACGTAGCCCACACCGCGCACGCCGCTCTTCACGCGTTCCGCGTATTGAACGACGACGTCTCGTGGCACTTGGATGCGCACGCGGAACATCAGTCTCTCTCGCTCGCTGCGCGTCTCGACCTGTCGCGGCGTGAACTGCGCCTCGGGCGAAACGAAGGTGACGCGACCGACGCCGACACGCGTCGGCGCGTAGTCGACGGTGAAGCGCGCATCGGCGCCCACGCGCACCGCCGCGGCCTCGTTCGCGGGGAGGAAGATGTCCATGTACACGTCTTCGAGATTGACGAGCGTGAGCGCCTTGCCGCCGGGCCCGAGCACTTCACCCGGCTCTGCGAGGCGGTAGAGCACGCGTCCGAAGACGGGCGAGGTGAGCGTCGCGTCTCCGATTCGACTCTCGACCTCGGCGACGTGCGCCTCTGCGACGCGCACCTGATCGCTGGCTTGTTCGATGCGCGCGCGATCCTCGGCGAGTCCGGCACTCGTCGATCGCAGGGCCATCGTGCGGACATCGAGTTCACGCTGCGAGCCGGCGCGCTCGGCCACGAGATTTTGCGCGCGGGTTCTCTCGGTCCTCGCCAGTGCGATCTCGCTCCGTCGCCGCGACATCGCGGCCGTCGCGACTGCCACTTGCTCGCGCGCCGAGGCAACGCTCTCTCGCGCCTGCGCGAGTTCGGTCTGCAACGTCGCCGTGTCCATCCGCACGACGACCTGCCCCGGTCGCACGAGATCGCCCTCTGACACGAGTACTTCGCCGACGCGAAGCGGCAGGCGCGAGGCGACATCGACCTGTCTGCTCTCGATGCGACCGTTGCCCGTCGCGATGCCATTGGGAAGCGCCGTTCGCCGCGCGTGCCATGCGCGAACACCGAAGAACGCGGCCACGGCGAGGACGAGCACGCCGACGGTCCATTTGCGATACGGCTTCGCGAAGATCTTGGTGAACTTCTTGGCCATCTAAACCTACCGTCGGTGAGTGTCTGTGGGAGTCGGTTGCGCTGCGGGCGGTGCAGTACGCGGATTGGAAAGAAGTCCGCCCCAGTTGGTTCGCCGCGCCATCTCGGTGCGCGTCGCGTCGCTGACGACCGGTGCGCTCACACGAGGCTCCCATCCACCGCCGAGCGCCTTGTAGAGCGCGACGAGATTGGTAGCGATCGTCGAGCGCGTGCGCGCGAACGTGGTTTGCGACTGCAAGAGCGATCGCTGTGTGTCCAGAACGCGCTGATAGTCCGTGGCGCCTTCGCGGTACTGAATCAGTGCGAGGTGCACGGCATCTTGCGCGGCGACGACTGCGTTCTGCGCGGAGACGGCGGCTTCTTGCTCGCGCACGAAACCGGTCATGCCGTCCTCGACCTCTTGCGCCGCACGGAGGACCACATTTTGATAATTGAGGATTGATTGCTGGAAGCGCGCGTCTTGCGCGCGGACGTTGTTCATGATGCGTGGGTAGCTGAGAATCGGCCAGAACATGTTTGCGCCGAGTGAAACCAGGAACGCACCCGGATTGAAGATGTTGAGAAGGCCGCCAAGAGCAGAATTGGAAGTCGAACTGCCGGCCGTCGTCACCACGGTGCGCGAACCGAGCGCACCGAGTAGATCGAAGCTCGGATAGAGTTCCGCCATCGCGATGCCGATGCGATCGCACTGCGCCATCGCGATGAGTTCGGCGCTGCGGATATCCGGTCGTCGGCGGAGCAGGTCCGCGGGGATCCCGATCGCGACCTGGGCCGGGACCGCGGGAATATCTTCCTGTCCGGTCAGCAGCGCGCGATCGCAGCCGGTGGTCTGGCCGAGCAGCGTGCACAGAGCGTTTCCGGCCTGCTGCGCGCTGATTTGCAACTCGGGAATGGTCGCGCGAGTGCTCTCGAGCAGATAGGTCGCCTGCGACACGTCGAGTCCCGAGGTCGCGCCGTGATGGAAACGAGAGTTCGCAATCTGGAGGCCTTCTTCCTGAAGTGCGACGTTCTGCCGGGCGAGCGCGATGAGGACTTGATACGTGCGAATGGCCACATAGGTGCGGGCGACTTCGGCACTGAGCGCAACGAGGACGCCTTGATACTCCGCGACGGTCGACAGATACGTGGCGTTGGCTGCGCGCGCACCGCGTCGGAATCGTCCCCAGAAATCAGGCTCCCATGCCGCGTCGAATCCAACCTGGAAACCTCCGTAAGCGATCGGCGATGTACCGCTGTATGGAACGATGGCTCCCACGGACGTGCCCGCAACTGGACCCGGATTGATCGGATATTGTGCCGCGTTGGCAATCCCGAGTTCGGCGCGGGCTTCGAGGATTCTCGTGCCGGCCAACTGAACGCCGATATTCTGGCGATAGGCGAGGTCGATCAATCGATCGAGCGTGGGATCGTTGAACGAACGCCACCAGGTCGTGTTGACTGCCGTCTGCGTCGCGAGACGGGCATCCGACGTGTTCCACTGCGGGTTCATCGCAACGGTCGGCCGACGGTATCGCGGGCCCACCATGCAGCCGGCAGTCCCGACGAGCACCAGTGAAAGCAACAGGGGTGAACGTGTACGCACCCTCTCCACGCGCATCGATGTCGTGCCCCCTCGCTACGTTCGGATGATGAAGGGTCGGACGCGTCGCGAGACGGCTGCGCGCTGCTCGGCGCGTACGTCGCTGCGCGCAAGCCACGTCGCGTATCAGCCATTCACCCACTGCCGGCACATCCCGTCGGCGCGATGGAATCCGACGCCGTTGCGTCGGCATGGGCGAGGGGAGAAGCGGTAGCCTCGCGAGATGGCGCGCTCCGATCAACAAACGCTTCGCACGCACGGAAGAAAGCTCGCGATCGAGATCATCTTCGACGACGAGCCCGGGACCGTCATCGCGCGCGAGGTCGCTCTCGCGCCGGACAAAGCCGCGACGGGGCTCTCCGAATTGATCGCCGAACAACTCGCGAACGGCTTCGTCGCGCAGCCCTCGTGGATGCCGACGCCCGAGTGGATTCGCAGTGCGAGTGCCGAAGACATCGCGCTCGAGGTCGCGGACGTCTGGCTCGTCGCCGCGCATCGAGACCCCACGCTGTGGGCGCGAATGCCGCCGTCGGTGCGCAGCTTTCTCGCGCTCGACACGATGCTCGCGCAATCGCGTCGCAATGGTCTGTCGTCGTTCATCGTCGAAGACGATCCGCGGTACCTCGCGCACATCGCCACGGCCGCGCGCGAGACGGGGTTGTCCGAGATCGAGCAATTGTTCGAGCGTGCGACGGCGGGAATGGATCTCGGCGTGCTCGCGCGGCGTGGTGTCGGCGTGCGAGTGCGCTTCGGCAGCGCGAGTGCGGCCAAGGCGCTCGAGCGTCTCGCCAGCACGCTCGAGCCCGATCGGCGGCTCACCGAGTGGATCCGCGAGCACGCAGAGGACTTCTGCACGATCGACGCGCTGCGCGGGGCGTGATCAGTCCGCGCGCGCCGAGGGGACGCGATCACTCGGCCGCGTCACCGACCGTGGCATCTCCGTTGAGGCACACGTTCAGCGATCCGCATGGCTCGGGTGCGCATCCGGCAGCGCCGAAGGCTCCGCCGACGAGCAGCGCGAGTGCGACGACGGCGCCATCAGCATCCCGCTCGATCACGTTCCGCGAGCGCGGTCGCAGCGAGTCTGGATGTCGACGTCGAGCATCGGCGCTTCCACGGGCCACTGCGACGGCGTGGGGAGATCGTACACGTCGATGTGCATCGTGCCGGAACACTGTTCGCGGAGTTCGAAGCTCAAGGCCCGGCGCCGCCAGTGGTGCCACGCACCACCGCATCGCTCGACGATGCAATCCCCCGCGCCCTGCCGGGTGAGCGCCGTACGCTGCGGGTCGGCGAGCTGGAACGCGCCGATGACTTCGACGGCGTGCAGACCCGGTGCGAGGCGGATGGTCTGTGCGCGACCGTCGGCGCCGAGGTCGAGCACCGCGCGATCGTCGATGCGGATCGAGAGTCGCTCGACGACGACCAGCGAAGCGCTCTGACTCGCCACCACGCGCACTTCGCCGGCCATCGCGGAAGCGGACCGTGTGTCGACGAAATGGCGATCCGCGGATGCGCATCCGCCGAACATCGAAGTCATCGTCACGATCGCGAGCGAGATCCAATTCCCTGGGTTGCGCATCTCGCGACGGTAGACGATCTCCGCGCCAGATTCGCGGACGCGCGCGCACATCGCCATCGCACCGCGCTCTATTCGAGAACCGTGAATGCGGACACGGCCCAGTGCGACGAAAGCCGCCGCGCATCCCCTCCCGACAGCGCGCGCACATTCGTGCGATCCTGACGGGCGCATGAAGACGAACACACTGGCTCTCCTCTCGACACTCGCCCTCGCGATGTACTGCTGCTCGCGACCCAGCACCGCGGAGGCACCGGCCCCGGCGCCACCTGCGATCCCCGCACCACTGATGCCGGCTGGCACGAACGCGCCGATGGTTGCGCCGGCCGCACCGAACGCGCCCACCATGCCGACGCCGATGGCGATGCCCGGCGCGATGCCGAGCGGCGACGAGATGATCGTCGGCAACGGGCAGAGTCTCTCGCAGCCGCGCGCGCTCGCGGGTTTCACGCGCGTGGAGAACGTGACGTCGCTCGATGTGCACGTGACGCAAGGACCGGCGTTCAGCGTTGTCGTCACGGCAGACGCCAACATCGTTCCGGTCATCACGACCACGCTCGTGAACGGCGCACTCACGATCGCGAGCAACCATTCGTTCAGCACGCGCGCGCCGAGTCGCGTCGATGTGACCCTCGTGCAATTCGACGGCGCGGACAACGGCGGCTCGGGCTCGCTCGAAGTCACGGCCTCGCAATCGCCCGCCGTCGCGCTCCGCAATCGCGGCAGCGGCGCGCTCGTGTACCAAGGTCAGGCTGGCGCGATGACGCTCGATCTGCGCGGCTCGGGGACCACCACGCTGTCGGGCTCCGCTGCGTCGCTCGTCGGCACGCGCGTGGGTTCGGGCGAACTCGTGGCGAATGCGTTTCCGGTGCGCGGCGCGACGTTCACGTCGACCGGATCGGGCAACGCGAACCTCACGGTGCGCGGCGATGCGCATCTCACGCTTCAGGGTTCGGGAGACATTCACGCGGCAATCGACGACGGCACCGCCGATCTCTCGGTGGTCGGATCGGGTCACATCACCTGGTCGGGCACAGCGACGGTCGGACGCGCGAACGCCGTCGGATCTGGCGGCATCGTCCACGGCTCGTAGTTCCATTCGCTCCTGCACGAATGACAGCACACTGTCATTCGTGCAGCAGCGTTCGCCTCAATCGGTGCTCGCGTCCGAGATCGCGCCTTCGGGAACCTGGACCAGCGCCACGCCGTCGACGGGATAGAGCCCCGAGCAGCAGCCGGAGAAACGGCGGAACTCCACATCGCGCTGAACGCTGCCGGCTCCGCTCGTGAATGTGACCTCGATGCGACACCTCCCTTCCTGCGAAGCGGACACGCGAAAGCCCGTGCATCCGCTGCTCGAGGCGTCGGGACCTCCCGTGTTGCTTTCGCACGTGACGCTCGCCGCGCATGTGGCGCCGGTTGCTGTCACCGCCGCGACGTCATCGGCGCGACTCGCAGGGACTTGCACGAAGGCGCCCGGCGAAGCGCAGTCGCAGGAGGAGCAACCCTCCGTGCTGGCGACGAGCGCGCCGCCGGTGACGCCGTTAGTCGCGGTCGCTGCGAAAAGACCGAGCGCGGCGAGGGTGGTGCGCGAGATGCGCGATGCGAACCAGGTGCGGACTTTGTGAATAAGCATGATGCGGCTGCGTACCGCACGGCGGCTCGCGGTTCGACGACGCGCCGCCCCGTGGATCACTCCGTGCCGCGCAAACCATGCCGCGAAAGCAATTCGCGCAGTGTCTGCCGGTCCACCCGCGCCAGACGCGCTGCGAGCGACAGATTCGTCCCCGCCCGCGCGAGCAGTCGCTCGAGATAGCCGCGTTCGAATGCATCGAGCATCTCGCGACGCGCGTCTTTGTACGGCTCGATCTCGGAAGGCGCGTCACTCGGGCTCGCGGCGATCGGGCGCGATTCGGCGGCACGCTGTTCGCTCGCGAGCAGTCGCTCGAACGTGAGGTCCGCCACCGTGATCACCGAACCCGCCGCCAGCATCGCGGCCCGCTCCACCGTGTTCTTCAATTCGCGCAGATTGCCCGAATAGGTCCGCGCCTCGATCAACGCGAGCGCATCAGGCGCGATCGCGCGAGCGGCGGTGACGTCCCACGGAATGTTCGCGAGGAAGTGCTCGGCGAGCATCCCGATGTCGTCGACACGTTCCGCCAGCGAAGGCATTCGCACCCGCGCCTGCGCGAGACGGTGATAGAGATCCTCGCGAAACGCCCCCTTGTTCACGAGCGAACGAAGATCACGCCACGTCGCGCTCACGATGCGTGCATGGATCGGTCGCGGTTTCGTACTTCCCACCGGCAGCACTTCGCGTCGCTCGAGCACGCGCAACAACTTCGGCTGCATCTCGGCGGGCAACTCGCCCACTTCGTCGAGCAGGAGCGTGCCGTTCGCCGCCGCCTCGAAGATGCCGATGCGCTTTTCGTTCGCACCGGTGAACGCGCCGCGCTCGTGACCGAAGAGCACGCTCTCGGCGAGAGACGGCGGAATGGTGGTGCAATCGAGCGCGACGAACGGGGCACCGGCGCGACGCGAATGCTCGTGCAATGCGCGCGCGGCAACTTCTTTTCCGGTGCCGGTGGGCCCTTCGAGGAACAACGCGAGGTCCGTGCGCGCGAGTCGTTCGAGCACCGCGTACAGCTCGCGCATCACCTCGGATCCGCCCACGAGGCCGCCGAACGAGAGCGCGTTCGAGCGTGGCACGGTCGCCCCGTCGATGACCTCGACCCGCGCGGTGGTAGAGCCGAACGAGACCATCGTGCCGGTCGGCACACTCGCGTCGCGTACTGCGATGCTCCCGGCGCGCGTGCCGTTCGTGCTCCCGAGATCGACCACCACGATGCCGTTCGCAGCAGCGCGCAACTCGGCATGGAACTGCGACACGGTTGGATCCGCGAGCCGCGCGTCGGCATCCGCCGAGCGCCCCACGACCGCTCGCGCGCTCTTCACCTCGAAGACACGCCCCGCGTCGATTCCGTGCGTCACGGTGATCCGCAAAGCGTGGGATTCGCTCGTCGAACGTGACGGCGTCTTCAGGCTTTCCGTTCGCGTCGCGTCGTCGTTCACCGAGGGGCGCATGGTACCATGGCGCGTGCGCGCGATTCGAAGGCTGGCGTCGAGCGTCGTAGCGATGTTCGCCCTCGCGAGCATTGCCGCTTGCACCGCTTCGTCGCGCGAAGTGCATCTGACCGTGCGCAGCGGCTTCGCAATCGATCCTGCGTCGACAGACCCGCTCGGCATCGTCGATCGGTATCACCTCGCGTTCTTCCGCCGGCATCCCTCGACGCTTCATTGGGTCGAAGTCGGCTCGCAGTACTTCGTGCTCCCGGGCGCTCGCAACGATGTCGTCGGCGCGGCGCTCGACGGCGGAACCCTCGAGGCCGGTGACGGCACCCACATCCTTCGTCCATCGCCCGAGACGGATCCCGACGCACCGATCATGGTGGTGGTTCAGGGCGGTACCGAGGTCGGGGGCAATCACGCTTCGTTTCGCCCGCGCGGATTGCCGGTCGTTGCGCAGTTCGCGTTTCCGATGGGATCCGGTCAGCTCACGCTCACGTTGGAGCCCGATTGCGAAACGATCGATCCGTACGCGCTCGGCGCTCGCTCGCCGTACTTCACGTGCGTGGTGCGCAACGAGAACGACAGCCAGTGTCCCGTGTTCGAATCGATCTGCGTCACGTTCCAGAGCGACGGCACCGCCCGACGCACGCCCTGCGCGGAAGATCCGTTCGCACCCCGCAGCACGGGCGACGCCGGTGTGGACGCAGGCGCGAACCTCCCCAGTTGCCCGGCGCTCGACGGCAGCGGAATGCCCGTCGTTGCGCGCCGCATCGCGCTCGAAGCGCCCTGCGAAGAGCCCGTCACCTGCGGGCTCTACGGGCTATGGAGCCGCTGCATCGATCGCTCGCCTTGCGAGCATCGCGCACTCGGCGCGCCGTGTTGCGTCGCCCACTTCGACGAGGGCGCCTGTCCTCCACTCGCGCCGGTTCGTGCGTGCGACGGTGCGAACGCATGCAGCGCCGATCGACACGTGTGCAGCGACTGCGGGCTCGATGGACTGAGCTGCTGCGGCGCGGCGCACAGCTGCGACACGGGCTTCACGTGCAATCCCACTTCGCTCACCTGCGGATGCGGCGGCATGGGCGAACCGTGCTGTCAGAACTCGACGTGCGAAGGAAGCAGTCTGCGCTGCGTCGACAATCGCTGCGCAGAGTGCGGAACGCCCGGGCATCCATGTTGTGTGAGCGGTTGCTTCAGCACGCTGTTGCAGCCCGTCGGATGCCGCACAGCCACGGGCAACCCGCTCGATGGAACGTGCGAACCGTGCGGCATCGACGGATTGCGTTGCTGCCCCGATGGGACGTGCGTTGCGGACACGTTCTGCAACATGACGACGACGCCGCACACGTGCCGCTCGTGCGGTGGCGACGGGCAGCCGTGTTGCCCCGGGATGCGGTGTAGAGACCCGCTGCACTGCAGCAATACGACCGAGCGCTGCATCCACTGATCGCGACGATTCGGCGCGAGCGCTCTACGGATAGTCGCGGATCGCGCCACCCTCGAGCACGTGCGCGCCGTGATCACGACTCGTCCCGCGCACGCCGTGCCGCGTCGTGTGCACCGCGGGGGGACGATCGACCGCGCGCGCTGGTGTCGAGGCATCGGGCGCGGTCGTAGATTCCACGCCGGCCGCTGGCACCACCGACGGCGGCGGTGTCGGTGGCGCGCGCGTCGGAACCGGCGCGACTGGCTCACTGTGCGCAGGCGGCGTCAGCGCTGCAGCCGCACGCGGCGGATCAGCGGGCGTGCGAGCGCGTGCGAATCCGAACGCGAGGAGTGCGACCGATGCAGCGAGCGCGATTGCCACCAGCACACGCCGCGAGCGCGACATCGCGACCGCTCCCGGCTGCGACTCGAGCGGCGCGATTTCCGTGGGCGGAAACTGCGCGTCGTCGAGATCGTCCTGTTCGTCGGCGAAGATCGGTGCGGGCATCGAGTCGGTCACGGCGTGATCGACCGCGGACAGCGTCGGGTCTGCATTCCCGGGCGGAGGCGCGACCGTGAGTTCGGTGCGATCGACGTTGTTCGCGGGCACGTGCTCGAAGAGCGCGGCGATGGCGCTCGCACGATCGGTCACGCCCTTCTCGCGGGCGATGGCATCGAGCGCATCGACGATGGCACTCGCCGACGCGGGCCGCGACGCGGGTGCTCGCGCGAGCAGCGCCATGACGATCGCATCGAGTTTCGGCGG
>CBIHQZ010000033.1:0-15196 GCA_966212315.1 uncultured Myxococcales bacterium | reverse complement strand
CGGCGTCCAGATCGAGAGCGAAGCGTCGCGGCCACTCGTCGATCGTTGCGATCAGTGCGCCGAGGTCGAGCGATCGATCGTGCGCGCCATCGGGGCTCGCGAAGTCGCCGGCCCGTGCGATCTCGGGTACGCCGCGGAGGGTGGCGTGCGCGTAGCTCGCACGCGGCGCGGATTCATTTTCGCGCTCGGTGCGCGCGAGCCACCAGAAGTGATTGCCACTGTGTTCGAGCCCATTGCCCCAGTGAACGAACGGCGCCAGACGCAAAGCGCGTTGCGTGCGCGGATGGACGAGCAGCGCTACGTCGGTGGCGACGGTGCCGTGTCCGCGCAACGGGATCGGCTCCGCGGATTCGTCGGCCCCGCGGCTCGAGCACCACTGATACGAGCGCTCGCGGCCGCTGTCGCGCAGGTCGGTCGCCACGCCGAGCTGGTAGTCGGCGAGGAACGCGATCCCGTCGAGCACCACGTGCAGGTCGGGCTCGAGCGCGCGCAACGCGCGGCGTGCGTCACCTTCCGCGCGAACCTCGTCGCGGTGAACGATGTCGTTGCGGCCGTCGATGATCGCGCCGAGCGAGTGCTCCCACGCGGAATCGATCAGTACCGTGAACTCGGGGACGAACGCGTCGCCTTCGCGTGCGAGGAACTCGCTCGTCTGCTTCCACAGTGCCGCCAGTTTTCCGCTCCCGGTCTGGTGGAGCAGACGCAGCCACTTGCGGCGCTGCTCGAAGACGCGCGTGCGGTCGATCGCATCGGAGAGGGCGACGAGGGCGAGGAAACGGACGATCCCTTCGACGAGGCGGAGCGAGCGATCGAGGCGCTCACGATCGGTGCGCGACGTGCGCATCGCGCGGTACAGCGCCGCGAGTGGGAACGGCAGTAGGTGACGCGCGGTGAGATCGATGGACGTGGCGTCGGGCGCGAGGACTTCTGGATGCATCGACGCGATTCGGATCGTAGCCCACGCGCCGAGCGATTGCGCCGGTGATCGGTGCGGCGGGCGCGCGAAGGAAGCGCCAGAGAACTGACGCGGTAGCCTCCGCGACTGCATTGCCGCAGCGCTCTTCGCGTGCGAGTTTGCCGCCACCATGGCGACCCGCACTCAACTTTCTTTCCGTCTCGCCTTCTGTGGGGGTGTCCTCGCGGGCGTGAGCGCGCTCTCGGCGTGCAGCCCCCCGCCGGGCTCCGACGCGGGTGACGCGACCTCGAGCGACGTCGCGCGTGACAACACGCAACCACTCGACGTCGCGAACGACGCGAACTCACCCGTCGATGCGACCGATGCCGGCACCGATGCGTCGCCAGACGTGATGGACGCCGCGCCCGACACCGGCACCGATGCCGGGTTCGACGTAGCGCCGGACGCCGTCGACGCGTCTCTCGATGTCGCTGTCGATGCGCCTCTCGACGCCGCCGAAGCGTCCGTCGACGCGGCGACCGACACGGGCACCGACGCGGCGACCGCGTCCATCGCACCCGGGCTCGTCTCGATTGCGTACGGCGCGACGTCCATCACCAGCGCGACGACCACGCTGCAGATCCAGGAACCGCACAACCTCGTGACGAACCCGGGATTCGAGACGGGTGACACGACCGGTTGGACCACGAACTCGTGGGCCGCGAGTTCGGGTGATCCCGCGATCGGTGGCGTGTTCGGCACGCACTCGGCGTTCTCGAGTTACTCGTCGGACACGATCTCGCAGCGCGTCGATCTTCTCGCGGCCGGGTACACCGCGGCGCAACTCGATGCGAGCCCTGCGATCGCGGTGCGCCAGTGGTATCACGGCGGCGGCTACAACACGGCCGACCACTACCAGCTCGTGGTGCAGCTTCTCGACCAGTCGGGTGTCGTGATCGCGACGTACGACAGCGGGCAACTCACGACGAACGGCAACTGGAGCGCGGATGCGCATTCGTTCACCGCCTACCCGGCGGGCGTTCGCGCGATCTCGTTCGCGACGACCGGTTCCGACACCGAGTTCTGGGCGGGCAACTATGGCAGCGCAGTCGATCAGGCGAGTGCGGTCGTCGGGAACGTCGAGATGCGCGTCTCGAACGACGGCACGACGTGGTCCGCGTGGATGCCGTTCGCGGCGAGCATGCCGTGGACGCTCTCGGGCACGGGCACGCGATCGGTCAGCGTTCAGTTCCGCGATGCCGCGACCATGGCAGATCTCGGAACCGCGACGGACAGCGTGACGATCGCGCCGTAGCGAATCGTCAGCGTGGGGAAGGGAAGTCCTCGCGCGCATGTGGCAGCACGACGAAGTGGGCCTCGCGACGCGCATGGACGCACTGATGCTGCCGGTCGAAGAGGGACACGCGTGGAGCGCCCACTCGCTTGATCCCTCGATGCATGCCCCTCTTCGGACGACACTCTCGATTTCGCATCGCGCAGTGTCGTTCGGGGAGGGGCACGCGGGCACCGAGGTGAAGACGATGGGGAGGGGTCCGCGCGAATTGCGGGGGTTCGGCTCTGCGTGATCTGTGGCGTCTGCGCGCGCGCTCAGGGGGACGGCTCTGCGCCCCTCGATTCAACATCCGGCGTGCACCACCCATGCGCGCTCCGCGGCCCGACTTCGATGCGCGCGTTCGACCTCGACGACCGCGTTTCGCCGCGAGCGGTCGTCGAGTACTCTGCGCGAGGGATGAAGTTCCCGATTTACATCGTGGCGTTGATGAGTGCGGCGTTGGTCGCGTGTGATCACGAACCGGTTGCCGGTGTGATTGCCGTGGGCGCGTTCGGCGGCCGCGTCGTCTCGGGTTCACTCGATGGTGTCTCCGTCGTCACGTCACCCGACTCGAGCGAACGCGGATCGATCGACACGCGACGAGTGACCGATGGCATTCATCGACTCGACGTGCGCTACGTCGACAGCCGCGGCGTCGAGCAGCACGAGGTGAGCGATGTTCGCGTGGCGAACGGAGCGCCCGTCGCATCGTGGGTGCAAGGCGGCTTCACCGAGGTGTGGGCTTCGTCGCCGAACGCGCTCGCGACTTCCCGGGGACATCCCGGGTTCGGCGGCGTCTCGGCAGACATCGACGGTGACGGCGACGAAGACATCTTCGCGTGGACGGATACCGGCTCGTTCCTGTTGCGCCAGGATGCTCCCTTCGAGTTCTCGAGGATCGCGTTCGACACGAGGCGATGGTTCACCACGGCGGGCTTCGCGGATCTCGATGCGGACGGCGATCTCGACCTCGTCGCAGCGGGCGACGACTTGCTGCTCTTCGAGAACCGCGACGGGATGCTCGTGCCTCGCATGGACGTCACGTTCGACGGCTTCACGCGGTACCCCGTGCTGACCACGTACGCGAGTGGCATCACCTTCAGCGACATCGACGCGGACGGTCTCGTCGACTTTGCGGTCGCGGGTTTCTCGTGTTCGGGCACGCGCGACTACGTGATGCACAATGAAGGGCGGTGGGCGTTCCGCGACGTCGCCGCGACGCTCGGCATGGTGAACGAAGGGCTTTCGACCATCGCCTTCGCGATCGATCGCCCCGAAGTCGGCGGCCCGCTGCACGTGTGGTCGATGTTCGAAGGATGTCTCTCGATCGGACCCGCCCATACGCTGTTCGACACGAACGGCGGTCTGCCTGTCGAGCGAAGCAGCGAATCACCCGAAGACGTCGGCGCGTACATGGGCTCTGCGTACTTCGACGCGAACGGCGACGGTGTTCTCGATCTGTGGCTTTCGCTCACCGCATTGAACGGGTTCTACGAAGGTCCCGCCTACCGCATGGGAAGTCGCCGGCGGTACGGACTCGAATCATTGCCCGACGAGTTCGGCAGCTTCGTCGAGCAGTGGGCCGTCGCGACCTTCGACGCGGATCTCGACGGGCGTTCGGACCTGTTCGTCACGCAGGCGCCATCACCGACGAACCCGGCCCGCGCCCCGCATCCGCGAATGCTCATGCGTTCGGCCGGCGACGCCTTCTACGACGCGAGCGAGATCACCGGTCTGCGTGCGCCGAGCGAATCGTGCGCTGCGGTACATGCGTCGGACCTCGATGGCGACGGCGACACCGATCTGGTGCTCGGCTGCGCGGGGCGTGTTCGCATCCTGCGCAACGACCTCGCCGCGCGCGCGCGCGGAACGACGCTGGTGCTGCGAGGCCATGTGTCGAACCCGAACGGAATCGACGCCCATCTGCAGGTCGCGCGCGGGGAGCACCGGCTCGTTCGCGGCGGCGGCAATCCGTATGCGAGTGGCGTTCGACGCGAGAGCATCGCGATCGGAAACGGTCCGCTTCGAATCACGTGGCCGAGCGGGATCGAGCAGTCGGTGACCATCGGCGGCGAAACCGTGCAGACGATCACGGAGCCGGATGCAATCACGGTCTCGCCACGCGTGATCGATGCGACCGACTCGTCGCAGGTCGAGATCGCGATTGCGCCGGCGCTCTTCGGTGACGCGAACGCGATGGTTCGTGTGTCCGCGACCACAGCCGCGTGGAACGACTCGCTGCTCCATCACGATGCGGATGGCTTCTGGCGTGCCTCGTTCGATGCGCCGCGCGCGACCGCGACCATCGTGTTCACGATCCGACTCGGCGAGCGAACGCTGCCGATTCACCCGACCGTGTACGTGCGCTGAAGCGCGTGGGCGCGCGCGGACTTGTCCGAGTGCACCAGACCGATGGCGTACTCGCGCTCACGGCGTCCGCAACACCACGACCCCGTAGTCGCCTTGCCCGGCACGCATCCGCACTTCGATCCGGTAGCGTCCGGGGCTCGCGGGGCAGATCGGTCGCGCCGTGCCGAGCGATGGATACGCGTCGTTCTCGCCGTCTTCGTCGAGCTCGGTGCGGTCCGCGCCGAAGAGCGCGAGGTCGAGTCCGGTGACTTCGACCCCGCCGGCCGCGAGCACGCGGTAGCAATGATTGGCGATCAGCTGGACGTCGTGCGACGCGTGCGTTCCCTGCGCGAGCACGCCGCGAAACGCCGGTCCGGCTGCTACCAGCGAGCCACCGAATTGCGCGATGCGAAGCGTGAGTTGCCGCTCGACGAACGTGCCCGTCTCGCCCGCGTGCAACGCTCCGGCGTCGGCGGCGATGACCGTGGTGACGACTTCTCGTCGCGGGGCGTTTCGCTCGCCGGCTTCTTCGCGGCACCCACTTGCGACGAGACCGTGAACCGCGAGCAGCCACGCAGCGTGCTGAACCACCGAACGCAAAGCGCGCGAAGCTAACACGTCTCGACGCGCTTCCGAACGCCCCCGCGTCGTTCCGCGCAGCGTGACCCTGTGCGCACCGCACGCTTCGGCGAGAGCGCGACAACTTCGCGCGTTGATTCCGCGCTCTTCGCGCTCGCGAAAACATTCACGCCCGCCGCGGAGAATGCCCGTTGAGCGAACTCGTCGTACCGCGATACAACGCGCCACGACGAAGCTGCTGGGGGCTTCGCGTCACGACCTCGAGAAGGGGACACGCATGAATCATGAAATCACACACGGGCCGTCGTTCGCGATGCTTCGCGTCGATCTCGGTCCGGGCGAAGTCGTCCAGTGCGAAGCCGGCGCGATGGTTGCGCGGAACTCGCACGTTGCCATGGACGTGAAGATGAACACGCCGAAAAAGGGCGGGTTCTGGGGCAAGTTCAAGGGCTTCTTCGTCGCCATGGTCCGCAAGTTCGTGGGCGGCGAAACCTTCTTCGTGAATCACTTCAGCTCGCCGCAGGGACCGGGCAGCGTGTGGTTCGCGCCGACGCTCTCGGGCGCGGTCACCCATCGCCGTCTCGCGGGCGAGACCATCACCCTCTCGACCGGCGCGTACCTCGCCTCGACGGGCGATATCGACATGAAGCTCAAGTTCGCCGGGCTGAAGGGCCTGCTCGCGAAGGAAGGGCTCTTCTTCCTCGAGATCTCGGGCAACGGTGATCTCTGGTTCACGAGCTACGGCGGCATCGAAGCGGTGCCGGTCAACGGCACGTACATGGTCGACAACGGGCACATCGTCGGCTGGGAAGGACCGCTCACGTACACGATGAAGTCGGTCGGCGGCGGCGCGATGGGCTTCTTCGCATCGGGCGAAGGCATGGTCTGCGAGTTCCAGGGCCAGGGCCGCGTCTACATCCAGTCACGCAATCTCGGCGCACTCGTCCAGTGGCTCACGCCACTTCTTCCGGGCTGATCAGGAGCGACGCACATGCAAGTCAACATTCTCTACCGTCCCGCTCACACGATGGCCCAGGTCTGGCTCGCGCCGAACGAATCGATCGTCGCCGAAGCCGGCGCCATGGTCGGCATGTCTCCCAACGTTCAGATCCAGACGTCTTCGGGCGGCGGTCTGATGAAGGGCCTCAAGCGCCTCTTCGGCGGCGAGAGCTTCTTCCGCAACACGTTCACCGCGGCTGGCGGCAACGGCGAAGTGCTCCTCGCCCATTCGCTCTGCGGCGACATGGTCGCGCTCGACATGACCCAGCAGGGTTATTTCATCCAGAACACCTGCTACATCGCGTCGTCGCCCGGCGTTGAAATCGACTCGAAGTGGAAGGGCGCCAAGGGCTTCTTCTCGGGCTCGGGCGCGTTCACCCTCAAGGCGACCGCGGCGGGACCGGGACAGGTCGTCATCGGCGCGTTCGGCGGCATCCAGGAGATCCCGGTGAACGGCGACTTCGTCGTCGACACGGGTCACCTCGTCGCGTGGGACGCATCGCTCACGTACAAGGTCGGCAAGAGCGGCGCGGGATGGATCGCATCGTTCCTCTCGGGCGAAGGTCTCGTGTGCCATTTCAAGGGCCAGGGACGCGTGTGGATCCAGACGCGCAACACGGTCGGCTACGGTCAGGAAATCGGCGCGATGCTTCCGCCGCGCAAGGAGTGAGGGCGAGCCATGAATTACAATCTTCTTCAGAAGCCTGAATTCGCGATGGTTCGCTTCCAGTTCGATCAACCGGGCGAATCGATTCTCGTCGAGCCGTCCGTGATGGTCGCCAAGGACAGCGCCCTCGCGATGAAGACGCAGATGCAGGGCGGTCTCTTCTCGGCGATGAAGCGCAAGCTTCTCGGCGGCGAGAGCATCTTCCAGAACACCTTCACGTGCAGCGCGCCGGGGCAGAGCCTCTACATCGCGCCGGGCCCGGAAGGCGACGTCGAGGTCGTCAACGTCGACGGCGTCACGCCGATCTTCCTCTCGTCGGGCGCGTTCCTCGCGAGCGCATCCACTGTGTCGCTCGACACGAAGTGGGGCGGCTCGAAGGGCTTCTTCTCGGGCGCCGGATTGTTCTTGCTGAAGGCACAGGGTCAGGGCCCGTTGTTCTTCAACACGTACGGCGGCATCCACGCCGTGGACGTCGGCCAGTACGGCGGCGGCTACATCGTCGACACGAGCCACGTCGTCGGCTGGATGGGCACGATGGACTACCGCGTTCGTTCGGTGGGCGGGCTGAAGAGCATGTTCCTCTCGGGCGAAGGTCTCGTGTGCGAGTTCCGAGGCCAGGGCAAGCTCTGGATCTCGACGCGTAACCCCGGAAGCCTCGCGTCGTTCTTGAATCCGTATCGCCGCGTGCAGCGCAAAGTCCAGACGGGCTGAGCGGCGCGCGTCAGACCTCACCCCCATTCAGTTCGAGCGCGAACGCGCGACCTCACCCCCATCCGATTCGAGCGCGAACGCGCTGCCCCCCTCTCCCTCCGTCGCAACTGCTTTCACGACGTCGCGCCTTGCGACGTCAGGCGAGGGGGAGCCTCGTTTCGTTCCATTCGCAATTGCACTCGACGCCCGTTCGCGCACGCACCGACACCGCTCGCGCACGCACCGACACCGTTCGCGCACCCACCCGCACGCGCCGACACGCGTTCGCGCACGCACCGACGACGCCTGCCCACGGTCGCAATGCACTCAGCTCCTCTCTCGACGACGCCTGCGCCAATCGCGTGACGCCGTGGCGTCGGAGGGAGAGGGGCGCGCGGCAGCGGGGGTGAGGTTCTCCTCCTTACCCCACCAACGAAATCGCCGCCGCCACCGCCACCGGCACCGCGAGATTGTCGTCGATCCCCGACGCGAACAACTCCGCCAACGCACCCACCACGCCACCGACGACCGCGCACAGCACGCGTGTCCCGAGCGGCATCTGCGACAGCACACTCAACGCACCGAACGCGCTCACCACCGCGACCACGAGAAACGCGAGCGACCCTTCGAGCGTGCGTCCCGCGCGAATCTTGATGCGACCGTAGCGTCGCCCGATCATTCCCGCCGCCGGATCCGCGAAGCCGAGCACCGTGACCGCCGCCGCCGCGATCGCCGGACGCGTCGTGAGCGACAGCGCCATCAACGCGGTCGAGTACCACGTCGCCGAGTTCACCTTGTGCCACTCGTGCGCGTGCGCGACCGGGCCGAACAAACGCATCAGCCGATCGTTCATCGCCGGGCTGATGCGCCGCGAGATCTCGCACGTCCACGAGAACGTGAAGAACAGCGACGCCGCTGCGATGATCCATCCCTGACTCGGCGACGCGACGATCACGCCGACCGCGACCAGCGCGCTGATCACGTGAAACACGCTGCGTGCGTAGTTCGTCGGGCGGAGCACCGGCGCGACCGCATGACCGCTCCGCAACGCCGCCGCGAGCGCTTCGTAGGTCGGATGCACTTCGCGTTGCACGCGCTGCCAGAACGCGCGCGACGCACTCGGCGTCTCCACCACCGCACGTTCGAGGGCCGCGTACACCGCTTCGATGCGCGCACGAACCAGTGACATCGCCGGCGCGCTCTCGGCACTCGATGCATCCGCGAGAAGCGCACGCGCGCGCTGTTTGATCGCGTCGAGTCGTGCCCGCGCTTCGGCGTCGAGTTCGTCCCGATACGAAGCCGGGTCGATCAATCGCAGCAGTGCGTACAGATCCGCGGAGAATGCGACGGTGTCTTCGGGGGCGGCGGTCGTCACGAGCAAAACCTATCGCGACGATGTGCGCGTGGCCGTCACTGCTCGGTCACCGTTCGGTCACCGCGATCGGCGACGCGTCGCGGCATGCAACGCGATGAGACTTTCGTGGCGCGGCACGGCCGCGGTACGTTGGCTCGACGCGGCGTCGTCCCGTCGCGTCGACTGGAGGCTTCCGATGCGTTCCATGCGGCTCGCGCTCGTTCCGCTGCTCGTTGTGCTGCTGTCGGGCTGCTCGGGACACATCCGGCCGAGCGATGCCGGCGGCAACGGCGACGCGCGTCGTGATGGCGCGGGCGACGGCAACGCCGACGGCGCCAATCTCGATGCACAACGCGACGGTGCTTTCGACGGCGCGGGCGACGGCGCGGACGGCACTGGCTTCGACGCGGGGCCGGTTCATTGCACCGGCGACGCGGCCTGTCCCACTGGACAGGTGTGCATCGCGGGGCTTTGTTCCAGCGATCCGTGCGCGAGCGCGGCGATGATGTGCGCGGCGGGAACGACGTGTCGCGCGCGATGCGTTCCGACGCGCGATCCGTGTCAGGGCGTGACGTGCGCCGCGCGTGAGACGTGCGTGAACGGTTCGTGCGTCGCGGGATGTTTCGACCAGCCGTGCGCCGGCGTCGTCTGTCCGAGCGGCGAGTACTGCAACGCGGCGATGAACCAGTGCGTGCCGCTCTCGCCTTGCGATGCGGCGTGTCCGAGCGGGTTCGCGTGCGACCTCACGTGCGTGCCACCGGACCCGTGCATCGGCGTGACGTGCGCCGCGGGCGAGACGTGTGCGGGCGGGCACTGCCTCACCAATCTCTGCACGGGCGTGACGTGCGCGAGCGGCTCGGTGTGTTCGAACGGTCAGTGCATCGACACGTGCAACTGCCCCGGTGGTTGCGCAGCGGGCGCGCGTTGCGTGTTCGGCACATGCCGCTGCACGCCGAACTGCGCGGCCGGCGTCGCGTGCGGCACCGCGGACGGATGCGGCGGGCGATGCACGGGGACGTGCGCCGGTGCGAACGAGACATGCGATCGCGGCGCGTGTCGTTGTCGGCCGAGTTGCACCGGCGTCGGCTGCGGCGGACCGAACGGATGCGGTGGAACCTGCCGTGGTCCGTGTCCGAGTGGCGAACTCTGCATCAGCGGCAACACCTGCTGCATGCCCGTTTGCCCGGTCGGGGTGGCGTGCGGCGCGGACGACGGATGCGGTGGCACCTGCCCCGGATCGTGCCCGTCGGGTCAGGAGTGTCAGGGCAATCGATGCGTGTGCATTCCGTCGTGTCCCGTCGGTGCAGCCTGCGGCGCCGATGACGGATGCGGCGGACGCTGCCCCGGCGCGTGTCCGAGCGGGCAGATGTGCTCGGGCGGTCAGTGCGTCTGCTCGCCCGCGTGTCCGGTCGGCGCTGCGTGCGGCGACAGCGACGGATGCGGTGGACGTTGTCCCGGTGCATGTCCGTCGGGTCAACAATGCGCGGGCGGTCAATGCGTGTGTGCGCCGTCGTGTCCGGTCGGCGCTGCGTGCGGTGACAGCGATGGCTGCGGCGGACGATGTCCCGGTGCATGCCCGAGTGGGCAGCAATGCGCGGGCGGACAATGCGTGTGCGCGCCCTCGTGTCCGGTCGGCGCTGCGTGCGGCGAGAGCGATGGCTGCGGTGGCGTGTGCCCGGGCGCGTGCCCGTCCGGCATGGCGTGCACGCCGAGTGGCACCTGCGTGTGCGCGCCTTCGTGTCCGGTCGGCGCGGCGTGCGGGGCGAGCGATGGATGCGGCGGCACGTGCCCGGGTGCATGCCCCACCGGCCAGGTCTGCAGCGGGTCCACGCATGCGTGCATCCCGTCTTCGTGTCCGGGCGGATGCGGATGCGGTCAGGTGTGCGCGTCGGGCGCGTGCGTTCAACTCTGTGGAGCGGGGAGCACGCTCTGCGGATGCTCGGCATGTTGCAACGCGACGCAAGTCTGCATGGGTGGCACGTGCGTGAACGGTCCGGGCTGATGCGCGAGAGCACTGGAGTGACGATGAAGACGACACGATCGCGATGGATCTCGCTCGCGGCCGCGGTGTGGATGAGCGCGGCGTGCTCCGCGCCGAACGGTCCGATCGATGGCGGACGTGATGGTGGCGATGCGGGGCCGTGCAACGGCGCATGCACCGGCGCCACACCGGTGTGCGTGCCGGGCGTCGGATGCAGGGCGTGCATGCCGTCGTCGCATCGATGCGATCCGAGCAACGGCAACACGCCGCAAACGTGCTCGGCCGACGGCAACAGCTGGTCGAGCGGAACGCCGTGTGCGGGTGGAACGGTGCAATGCGTCGGCGGTGAGTGCCTCGATCCGTGCGGCGCGGCGGCAGCGCAGCGGAGCTACATCGGGTGCGAGTACTGGCCCGTCACGTTGCAGAATCTCTGCGTCGGCGAACTCGGCGGGAGCTACCCGTTTGCGATCGCGCTCGCGAATCCGCAGACGGTACCGGTAACGGCGACGATCGAAGGCGGCGCGCTCACGGCCGCGATGCAGCGCACCATCGCGCCCGGCGCACTCGAAGTGATCGAACTTCCGTTCGTGCCCGAACTCGCGCAACTGCGAGTGCGACCCGGCACGTCGGTGCTTCGCGCGGGCGGCGCTTATCACGTGCGCAGCACGCTCCCGGTCACGGCGTATCAGTTCAATCCGTTGCGCTACGAAGACACCACGATGCGCTGCGGTTCCGCGATGGATCGTCCTTGCTACTCGTACTCGAACGACGCGTCGCTGCTGCTGCCGACCTCGGTCCTCGGTCAGAACTACACCGCGCTCGCGTATCCGGGGATCACGTATCAAATCGGCGCGACGCCGCCATTCGATGCGGGTGGCACCATTGCCATCGTCGGCACTGCGGACGCTACGCAGGTCACGGTGCATGCGTCCGCGAACGTGGTGGCGGGGCCGTCCGTCGCGGCGATCGCATCGGGTGGCACGCAGACATTTCAACTCGCGCGCGGCGACGTGCTCCAGCTCTTGAGCGGCGGCGCGGGCAACGATTTCAGCGGAACGACCATCGACTCGACCGCGCCGGTGGCGGTGTTCACGGGTCACGTCTGCGCGCAGGTTCCGAGCGATCGGATCGCGGGCGATCACCTGGAAGAGCAGCTGTTCCCCAACGTCACGTGGGGACGTCGCTATGCGATCACGATGTTCCGCGACCGCGCGACGCAGCCGACGCGTGTGCGCATCATCGCGCAGCGTGCCGCGACGCATCTCACGTTCGACCCGATGCCCGCCGCGGTTACGACGACGACGCTCGCGGCCGGTCAGTTCGTCGAGTTCGACGCGATGGCGGACACCGTCGTCACTGCGGATCAGCCGATTCTCGTGGCGAAGTACATGTTCGGCGGCGGCGCGGAAACAGCCGAGAGCGATCCGGCGATGGTGTTCGAAGTGCCGGTCGAGCAGTACCGCGCGGAGTACACGTTCCTCGCGCCCGACACGTACACGCACACGTTCGTGAACATCGTCGGACCGAATGGCGCGCCACCGTCGCTCGATGCGGCGCCGGTCACGGCGACCGCGACACCGATCGGCGCATCGGGCCTCTCGTCTTGGACCGTCATGATCACGCCGGGCGTCCATCGACTCGGCACGGCCGGCGGCGGCGTCGCGTACGGCCTTCAGGTCTACGGCACTGCGGTGTTCACGTCGTACGCGTACGCAGGCGGACTCGACCTTCAGATCATCGCGCCGCTCTGAACGCACGACAGGCACAACGCGTGCTGCGCTTCGACTCGAGGCAACGCACGTGCAGACAGATCACACCGTCATCGACGAGGTGCAACGAAAGCTCGGTGCGGTGCGCCGCGGAGAGGCCGCGAACGCCGTCGAGCAGGTGCTCGAAGCACTCCGCCCGATGCTTCGCGACGACGAGCGACGCGCCTTCGCCGCCGTGATGCCGCCGGAGCTGGCGCTGATTCTCGCGGCGCACACGAATGTCGACGACGACGTCGACGACTTCTACGAACGCGTGGCCCGACGACTCGACCTCACGCTCGCGCGAGCTGTCGAAGTGGCGAGGATCGTTTGTGCAGCGATGGGCGCTCGGCTCGACACCGACGCGTTGCAGCGGCTCGTGCGCGATCAGCCGCCCGCCATCGCCGCTTTGTTCACGAGCGGCACCGGCGTGGTTCGCGGCAACGCGTCGGTCATTCCGCCGACCGAGGCAAGCGTGGCGCCGCATACCGATTCGATATCGTCCGCGCGTTTCGGGAGCACGCGGCCGCTCAGCGAGGCGCGGCCGGCGAGGGCACAGCAGCACAGCGTGGTGTGCGAGACGAATCCGCGGGGAAGAACGAAGCTCTCGAGCGGTCGCTGAATGCTTCACGCACGCTTGGCGCTTTGCGAACGATCGACGCATGGCGGTAGCGTCGCGGGATGCAACGTCGCGCGCCGCGAATCGCTCTCGTGCTCGCATCGGTTACAAGCATCGGTGTCGCTTCGTGTGCCGGTGCAGCGACGACCGGCAGTGGCGTGCGAACGGACGCGCGCGTCGAAGTGCTGCGACGCCCGATCCGATTCGACCGTGCGTATCGCGTCGGCGAACGCAGTCGCGTCGAGACGAGCGGTTCGCGGACCACTCGTCGGAGCATCGAAGTCGAAGGGATGCAGCCGCGCGCCGAAGAGCAGACGTTCATCGCGCGATTCGAAGCGCACGCTCGCGTCGTGGCTGTGAACGCGAGTTCGTTCCCGACGCAGCTTCACTACGAGATCATCCATTTCGAATCGGAGCGCGACGGGCAATCGTTCGAGACGCTGCCCTTCGGCGCGCAGGTCGATCTCACACGCGGCAGCAACGGCAGTGAGAGCGTGATCACGGTCGACGGACATCCGGCCAGTGCGCAGCAGCAAGAGGCGCTCGCACTCGTTCTCACGCTCGATACCAACGAGGGACGACCGAACGTGACGGCGATCTTCGGCAGCGAATCGTCGCGATCTCCCGGCGATTCGTGGTCCGTGACCGACCGGCCGGCCGCGCGCGAGATGGCCGGCTTCTTCCACATCGTCGACGGATTCGCCGCACGCACGACGTATCACGGCGCCGTCACGCTGCGAGGTATTCGCTGCCTCGACGTGACCACCGCATTCGAAGGCGCGCTCGCGCCGCCCGAAGCAATGCCGGCCGGGCTCACCGTGCGTCACGCAGCGGTGCGCAGCGAAGTCCGTGAGCGAGTCCCTCTCGACGCGACGGTTCCCGCGCTGCAGGTGCAACTCGAACTGGTCACCGATGTCGAAGCGAGCGGCGTCTCCGAAGGACACGAGGTTCGCTTGCGCCTCGAGCGACGTTCGCAATTGAACGCCGTCGCGGTGCCCGACAACGGCGCGTGAATCACTGGTCGCGTGCGTCGCGCGCGGTGAAGCGAAGCAGCGTGCGATAGACGAACGTGGGGCCGAGCTGACCGAGCCGCCAACTCAGATCGGGGCCGTCGATGTCCGAGCTGTAGTTGTAGATCGCGAAGTCGCCGTTCCCTTCGTCGATGATTCCCGGGAAGCACGTGTCGCCGCGCGACGGCAGATCGAGGACGAACACGATGCGGTCGCTCGACTGATCCCAGCGCCACAGCGAACAGCGCTTCGGCCGCTCGCGGTAATCCAGTTCGTACGCCACGGCTTGCCGGATGTACGAAAGGCTTCGCTGCTGCAGATCGAAGTTCCCCGTCTCGGTCACGTTGCGGCGCGCGACGAGATACGCCTCGCCGTCGTGCCAGAACATCAGCGGCGAATCGAACTTGCGCGGATCGTTGTGACAGGACCAGTTCGTGATGTCGCTCGCCGGCGCACGGCAGATGAACGAACCCCACCCCGTTTCGTCGCCGCCTTCGTTGCGGCTCACCGCCAGCAGGTCGCCTGTGTCGGTGATGACGAAATCGGTCTCGCTCGCGCCGCCGTGATACACGACCGGGCGCGCGCTGTTCACGCCACGCCAGTCGATGCCGTCGCTGGTGGTGAGGAACTCGAGATCGAGCGGAATGCCGTCGAGCCGGTATTCGTGCTCGCCGCCGAAGTACGCGAGCATGTACGGCACGCCGCGTTCGATCTTGGTGCGCCATGCGATGAAGCCATCGCGATAGAACGGAGTGAGGGCCGACCACGCACCGTCGGCGGCACGCGCGGAGTACGACATGCCCATCGGTTCGAATGCGAGCGGGTTGGTCCCGAGACGCGCGAGGTAGAGAAAGAGTGACCCGCCCTGCGAGAGAAATCGCGGTTCGCGAAGGTCGGTCGACGCCGCGTATTCGCTCTCGTAGGTCCAAGCATTCTCGTCGGCGCTGCTCACGACGTACATGCGCGTCTGAC
>CBIHQZ010000032.1:0-15338 GCA_966212315.1 uncultured Myxococcales bacterium | reverse complement strand
GGCCATGGCGCGCGAGGTACCCACCAGGCGATCGACACGCAGTCGCGCGCGAAGTTCCGCGGTGTGATCGCGACGGGCTTCGTCGTCGCGAGTGCGCGCGAGTAGCCGCTCGGCAAACGGCGCGATGCGAAGCGCGAACGTATCGACCATGGCGCGATCGCGTTCGGTGAACGGGCCCGGGGCGGCGCGGCCTTGCAGGTAGAGCACGCCGATGCCCTCGACCCCGCCGATCGGCGCGCACAACACCGCCTCGATCCGCTGCGCCTGCACACTGGTGAGATTCGAGTAGCGCGGATCCTCGCGTGCCGACGCGGTGCTCACGGTCCGGCCGGTGCGCAGCGACTCGGCGATGATCCCGCTCGAGATCTCTTCGCGAATGCGCGCGACATCGTCGGGCCCGGCGCCGCGTGCGATGTGCAACCCCGCGTCTTCACGCGCGCCGCGTGGGTGCACCGAAAGGTATCCGCGTGAAGCACCCGTCACCGTCGCGATGAGACCGAGCGCCTCGTCGAGGAACGCGGCGAGATCGTCGTGCGCACCGAGATCGAGCAGCGCGCGATAGAGGTCGCGTTCTGCGCGGAGCGAGTCGAGATCGTCGACGGATCCCATGCGCGGATTCACGGTGTCATGCACGCGGAGGCGCGGTCAATCGCGCCTGCGGCGATGATAGCCTCGCGGGTCTCGCGCCCCGGCGCGTACATCGCAGGAGACCCATGCGCGTTCGAACCTTTCTCGGCCTCGGTGCATTGACCGTTCTCGCCACCGCCTGTGGCACCCCGACGATGATGACGTCGAACGACGCGAGCAACGACGCGCGTTGCGATGGGTCTCGTTGCGGAAGCGATGCGACGAACCCGAACGATGCCACCGACACCGGCGGCGACGTCATCGGCGACGATGCGTTCGATGCGTTCGATGCGACCGACGTTCCTCCCGCCGACGTGACGAGTCCGCGCGACAGCGCCGTCGATGCCGCGACCGACGTCGGCGTGCCGACCAGCACCGGGCTCGGTCTCGACGAATCGGGCACGACGATTCCCGACACGAATCTTACGCCGCCGGCAGGCGCGATCTTCATCGCACCGAACGGCAACGACACGAACGCAGGCAGCGAGACCGCGCCGGTGCTCACCATCAATCGCGCCGTGTCGCTCGTTCCCGCGGGCGGCACCATCGTCGCGCGCGCCGGCACCTATCGCGATTGGTTCAACAACGGCACCGGCGGTCTTCGCATCAACACCAAGCCGTTCACCTTGCAGGCCTACCCCCACGAGCAGGCGTGGTTCGACGGGTCCGATCCGATTCCTTCGGCGCGCTGGCAGAGCGACGGCGCCGGGCATTGGTACATCGACTGGGCCACGACGAGCTTTTGCGACGGGCACTACTACGACCATGCGCCCAACGCACAAGCTGCGGACAACAGCGGGCCATGCACCCATCGCGACATGTACGACGCCGCGCATCCGGTCGCGGGCGATGGACAGAACGCGTTCTTCGACGGCGCTCGTCTCGCGCAAACAGGCACGCTCGCGAGTGTCGACGCCGCGAGCTTCTACTACGACTTCACCGCGCGCCGGCTCTACCTGGGACGCGACCCCGGGGGACACGTCGTCGAACTCTCCGCGCGACCGGTGTTCATGGTGAGCGGCGTGAGCACGATGGGCATGCACATCCGCGGCGTCGGCTTCCGCCGGTTCGCGACCAACGAGTACAGCAACACCACCTCGGGCGCGCTCTACTTCGGCGGCAGCTCTGGGCACAACGTCGTGGAGGAATGCGCGTTCACCCAGATGTCGGCGCAGGCGCTGTCGTTCTCCAATCCGAGCGACGGACTCGTGCGACACAGCGTGTTCGCGCTGAACGGGTTCAACGCTGCCGGCGGCAACGGACACTCGGCGAGCGGGATGCGCGACGATCTCGTCGTCGAGGACAGTCTCTTCAACGCGCAGAACCTCGAACACTACGGCACGAGTTGCTCCCTCTCGTGCGCGTCCGCGCACTTGAAGTTCGCGCATCTCGTCGGATGGACGGTGCGCCACAACGTGTTCGAGAACGGCGATTCCGAAACCACCGGCGTGTGGTGCGACACCGACTGCCACGACGGCATCACGGTCGACAATCTCATCACCGGCCCCATCTCGGCTCGCGGCGTCGGCATCCACTACGAGATCAATTTCGGCGGAATCATCGCGTCGAACGTGATCGTCGGATTCTCGTCGGCGATCAACATCGGCGCGCAAGACGTCCGGGTGTGGAACAACACCATGATCGACCAGAACACCATCGCGCTCCGCGCGTACGACGACAACCGTGCACAGGCGACGACGAACCTTTCGTTCTTCAACAACGTGGCGTGGGGCACGAACGTGAACAAGGTGTGGTTCGCGAACGGCGGCGGAACGAACGGGCCCGGCACGTTCGTCACCGGCTTCGATTTCAACGCGTGGTACCGCCCGACGAACTTCGTGCTCTACCGCTGGATCGACGGCACCGACACGCACTTCAACTCGAGCACCGCGTTCCATACGGCGCACACGATGTTCGAAGCGAACGCGGTCGACGAAGTCGGTGCGAGCGATCCGTTCTTCGTGAACCGCGCGACGGGCGATTATCACATTCGCGCAGGAAGCAGCGCGTACCACAACGGCACCGCGATCCCGGCCGACATCGCAACCGCGATGGGCGCATCACCGGCAGCGGGGCAGAGTCGCGGCGCGATCAGCTGGGCGACGAACTGACTAGTCGACGCTGTTCGTCGCGGCCTCGGCGAGCATCGCCGCGAGATCCTTCGCGCCGACTACCGCGTAGTTCGAGAAGCAGTTGTTGAACACCAGATGCACGCGCTCGGCGCTCGCGGCGAGCTGTCGCGTCTTGTCGACCCAGGGCTCGAGTTCCTTCGGGTCGTAGAGGTAGCCGAACTTCTCGTGCACCGAGACGCTCTCGTTCCACACCTCGCCCCGATGACCGTGGAAGCGCACGATCGCGAGGCGGGGATCCGCGACGGCAACCGTGGGCGGCATGCTGTTCGAGAGACCCTGCGGTTCGTCGACGACCACATACGAGAAGCGCAACTCGCGCAGCAGGTCGATCACGCGCGGCAACCGTCCGGGCACGCCCCACGATGCATGGCGAAACTCCACCGCGGCCGGCAGATCGCCGAGTCGTTCGCGCGCGCTCTCGAGCACGTTGCTGTTCCCCTTGGTCGCCGTGAACCAGGGCGGGTACTGCATGAGCACGGCACCGAGCTTGTTCGCGTGGCGCAGCGGTTCGAGCGCTGTAACGAAGCGCGTCCAGATCTCGTCGAGGATGCCGGGGTCGAGCTTCTTCGGATTCACCCGGCCGCGCACGATGTCCTTCTCGTCGAGCAGCGCGTGGAGGTCTTTCGGCAACCGCACCGCTTCGAAGGGATGACCCGTGAGCGGCGCGTAGGCTTTCACGTTGAAGGTGAAATCAGCCGGCGTCCGTTCGACCCAGCGCTCCGCGTTCTGCACCGACGGGAGCGCGTAGTAACTCGCATCGAGTTCGACCATCGCGAACTGCGACGCGTAGTGACGCAAGCGATCCTCGGGCTTGTTCACGCCGTGCGGATAGAACCCTCCTAGCTTTACGAGCGTCGGATCGGTCCAACCCGCGAGCCCCGCCGACACGGTTCCGACGCGTGCCGGCACCGGCGCTTTTTCCGCGAGGGCGTGCGCGCGCGCTTCGACATCGGGATCGGGCGCAGGGACGATCGTGACGTCGATCGCGCTCTTCGCCGAAGTCCCCGCGCCACGCGCCGGACGGCCCTTGCGAGCCGGCATGTCAGTGCCCTGCCGCGCCGTGCCCCGCGGGCGGTGCGTGCCGCAGCATCTCTGCTTTCTGCTCTTCCAGATGCTTGGGCAGCGTCGCGTACACGTCGTCGAAGAGGGTCTCGCGCGCGGGCATGCCTTCGCCTTCGATGTTCGCGATCGCGGCCTTCACTTCGTCGTCGAGTTCCGCGTGCAGCGCCTGATCCTTCGCGTCGTCGATCAAGCCGCGTTTCGCGAGCACGCGCCGCAATCGATCGACCGGATCTTTCTTCGCCCACGCGGCAACTTCTTCGTTCGAACGGTAGCGGGTCGGATCGTCCGACGACGAGTGCGCACCCATTCGATACGTCACCGACTCGACGAACGTCGCGCCTTCTCCCGCACGCGCGCGTGCGATCGCATCGCGCATCACCTTCAGCACCGCGAGCACGTCGTTGCCGTCGACCCGCACGCCAGGGAGTCCGTACGCGATGGCTTTGGATGCGAACGTGGGCGCGGCGGTCTGCTTCGCGCTCGGCACCGAAATCGCCCAGTGATTGTTCTGACACACGATGATCGCGGGAACCTTGTAGACGCCGGCGAAGTTCATCGCGTTGTGGAAGTCGGGCTGACTCGTCGCGCCGTCGCCGAGGAAGCCGATCGCGACCGAGTTCTTCTTCTGCAGCTTCATCGCCCACGCGCAGCCCACCGCCTGCGGAACCTGCGGCCCGATGCAACTCGACCACGCGACCTGGTTCACCGCGCGCCCCGAGTAGTGACTCGGCATCTGCCGCCCCTTCAGCACGTCACACCCGTTGCCGAAGCACTGCGCGATGTATCGATCGAGCGGGAATCCGCGCACGAGCATGATCGCGCCCTCGCGCAGCGCCGGAAACACCCAGTCGTCTTTCTCGACCGCGAAGCCAGTCGCGATCGGCGTCGCCTCCTGGCCTTTCACTTCGCCGTAGAACCCGATGCGTCCTTGCCGCTGGATGGTGAGCATGCGTTCGTCGAGCACGCGCAGGCGCTTCATCTCGCGGTAGATGCGAGTGAGCAGCGCATCGTCGAAGCCCGCCGCGCGCTCGGGGTCGAGCGTGTCGTCGTCGCGCATCACGCGGTACAGACCGAACATCGGATCGTCGGAGCGGGCGATCACTTCTTTCATGGCGGGCGGACTGTACCTCACCCGAGGCGCGCGTCGCGCAGACAGCGAACTCTCGTGCGGTGCCGCCCGGGTGACGCAGTTGTCTTCCGCTACATCGGCCCACGCCACTCGACGAACCTCTACATCGACCAAAGCCCCTCTTCGGACGACACTCCCGCGTCTTCACCGCGCAGTGTCGTTCGGGGAGGGGCGCGCGGCAGCGCGGGAGGGGTCTGCGCGACAGGGTCTGCGTGACAGTGTCTGCGCGACGCGGTCTGCACACGCACACCGCGGCCGCACCGGCGCGGCTCACCCCCACTTCGCCACGAGCTTCCGCACCACGCTGCTCGTGTCGTGCGCGAGTCTTTCGAGCGACGCACCCAGCGCATCGCGCGCCCCGGGACGCACCATGACCACTTCGAAGTTCGCCTCGAGCATCGCCTCGCGCACCGTCGATCGCTTGTCTTCCAACGCGCGCTTCACCAACGCAAACACGTCGTCGTGATGCAGATGATGAAGCGCGCGCGCCGCGGCTCGCCGATGGTTCGGATCGGGGTCGGTCAGTGCACGCGTGAAAAGCGGAACCGCTTGCGCACCGAACGATGCAGCCACGACGAACGGATCGATCTCGCTGCCGTGCGGCACCGTGCGGGTGAGGTTCTCGAGCGGGCCGAGATCGCCGAGCCCGGCCAGCGCCCGCGCTGCGATCCACACGAAATGCGGACGCGACACATAGGCCATCAGCTCGTCGTGAACGCGCTTGCGAAGCGCGGGGCTCGCATGGGCACCCGCGCACTGCTGCACCATGGTGTCGACGCATTGCGTGAGTTGCTGCAATGCCACCGGCGCACGCGCATGCGCGATGCGCTCTTCGTTGCAGGCCATCGCGCGGCCCGAGAAGAGCGGCGCTACTCGCAGCCACTCGTCGAGCACCGCCACCGTCCACGTGCGGCCGGTGTGACGGTCGAGCACCGTGCCGTTCGCGCCGGCCAGGAGGCACGCGCACCATTCCATCGCCCACTCGTCACGCGGGCCCCGATCGACGTGACTCGACAGCTTCACGCCGCGCGCAGTCGGCTCGACCACGAAGCCGCCGCCGTCGACGGCAAGCCCCTTGCCGTGAGGGGCAGGTGCCACCAGATCCACCCGAGCACGGACGTCCGCAGCGAGCGCGACGAGGTCGATCGGCGCGTTCACGGACGCGATGACCTCGAGGTCGTAACTCACCGCGGCAAGATGTATCCCGACGCCCGCAGCGTGTCGACGGAAACACCGCGGTTGCGACCTCCCTCTTGCACGTCGGCCGTGTTAGGAAGCGCGCACCATGAGCACCACTACGAAGACCTACGATGCGATCGTCATTGGCGGCGGCCCCGGCGGATACGTCGCGGCCATTCGACTCGGGCAGCTGAAGCAGAAGACGCTCGTGATCGAGAAGGAATCGATGGGTGGCGTGTGCCTCAATTGGGGCTGCATCCCGTCGAAGGCGCTCATCGCCGCGGCGAACTTCGTCGAGAAGGTGAAGCACGCGGAGACCATGGGAATCACCGTCTCGGACGTGAAGGTCGACTCGGCGAAGATGCAGCAGTGGAAGGCAGGCATCGTCACGAAGCTGGTCACCGGCGTGAAGGGCCTCTGCAAGGGGAACGGCGCCGAAGTGATGATGGGCAACGCGACCTTCGTCGGGCCGAACACGCTCGAAGTCACGGGCCCCGAAGGGACCACGCGCGTCGAAGCGACCAAGGGAATCATCATCGCGACCGGCTCGCGCACGATGGAGATCCCGGGCTTCAAGTTCGACGGCAAGAAGATCATCAGCGCCAAGGAAGCGGTGAGCTTGAACCCGCTCCCGAAGCGGATGGTGATCATCGGCGGCGGGATCATCGGCATGGAATTGGGCGGCGTGTACTCGAAGCTCGGTGTCGACATCACGATCGTCGAGTTCCTCCCGAGCGTCCTCGCGTCGATGGACGCGGACCTCGTCGTGCCGGTGGTGAAGGCGATGACCAAGGGCGGCGTGAAGTTCATGACGAACACCGCGGCCAAGGGCGTCGAAGAGCAGAAAGACGGCTCGCTGCGCGTCGCGGTCGAGAGCGAAGGCAAGCGCACTGAGATCGACACCGACGTGGTGCTCGTTGCGGTCGGCATGAAGCCGAACAGCGACGTGGTCGGGATCGAGAAGTCCGGCGTCGCGCTCGACAAGCGTGGTCACGTGATCATCGACGATCAGTGCAAGACCAACGTGAAGGGCGTCTACGCGATCGGTGACGTCGCCGGCATGCCGTATCTCGCGCACAAGGCGAGCAAGGAAGGCGAGATCGCGGCCGAAGTGATCGCAGGTCACAAGAGCGCGCGCGACTGGCGCATGATTCCCGCGGCGACCTTCACGCATCCCGAGATCGCGAACGCGGGTCTCAGCGAGAAGGAAGCGAAGGAGAAGGGGATCGACTACGTGGTCGGGAAGTTCCCGTTCGCGGCGAGCGGTCGCGCGATGGCCGTGATGGAGACCGACGGCTTCGTGAAGGTGATTGCCGAGAAGAGCGGCAAGGACAAACACGATTACCGGATCATCGGCGTGCACATCGTCGGACCGGAAGCGTCGGACCTCATCTCGGAAGCGGCACTCGCGATCGAGATGGATGCGTACGTCGAAGACGTCGGCCTCACGGTCCATCCGCACCCGACGCTCGGCGAGTCGATGATGGAAGCTGCGAAGGCCGCCATCGGCGAAGCGGTTCACATTCTCAATCGCTGATCGCCCCTCGCAGTTCGACGTTCGTCGCCGCGATTGCTCTGCATGCTTCGTTCACTTTCGCATCTGTCTCTCGCCTGTTTCGTCTCGCTCGCGGGATGTCATCGCGCGCGTGCGAACGATGCCGGCGTGATGCGTGTCGACGCGCGTGTCGCGCCGACACGTGATGCCGCGAGAGCGAACCACGCGCGTGTCGATGCGTCGCTGCACTTCACACCCCCGACACCCGAAGAGGTCCCGACCTGGACGAGCGCGCTGCTCTCGACCGGCGAACCGCGCCCGCCCGAGGTATTCCACGGCGTCACCACCGGCATGCCGTTCTCGCGTGCACGAGCACTCGCACCGGCGTTCTTCGACGGCAACGAGACGCAGCGCGTACGGTCACCCGACTTCGACGGCGTGCAGTTCGACATCATCGAGTACGAGACCAGCCCCGGCACCAGCGTGGTCAGCGACCTTGTGCTCTACGGCCCCGCGGTTCGCGCCGCCGCGACGCATGCGTGGGGCGCAGGACGCAGCGCCATCGTCGGTCGCGAACACGTCACCCGCTGGTTCGGCGCGAACTCGGGATGGATGGCGGAACTCGGCGGCACGCGCGCGAACTCGGGGATCGCGTTCCGCCGCTATCTATCGCTCGCGATGTTGATCGGAGACGGGCGCGGCCGCGGCATCGTGATGCCGACCTGGATCGGATCGACGGGCGCCGAAGTGCAGCGCGCCGTGATTGCGCAGGGCGCGACGATCGAGAATTTCCCGCGCGAACCCGGCGTAGGTTCGTTCTTCCTCGCGCGCTTCGCGCCGACCGAGTGGGACGAAACCGAGTGCGTGCTCAACATCGCGGTCGCGCCGAATGGTCACGTGTACCAGATCGGTTTCGATGTTCCGCATGGCGACTCCGCGGTCGAACGCGTGCGCATCGCGGGATCGTTCGTGCGCGCGTGGGGAACGCCGACGCATCGCGAAGCGCGCGACGACCGCGGGCACCCGCTCGGCTTCGACGATCATCCCAGCAACCCGCCCGTCGAGGTGCACGACGACGGACACAGCTTCCACGTGCGGGTGGGAAGCGCGATCGTTCCGCGATAGTGCGCCTTGCGTTGGCGTGGCCTTGCGTCGAGGGCGCGTGGCGTGTGCGGCCCTTGCGTTGAGGTGTCCTTGGGTTGTCGTGGCACGTCGCGACGTGCCGGCGCGAAACGGTTGCAGACCGTCGTGACCCCGGCGCGTCACGACGCGCCACCACAGCCCATTACTCACCACGGCGCATTGCTCACCATCACGCGGTCGCCACCGCACCCCTGCCCCGCGTCACCGACGCCCGTTCCGTCCGCACGCGCGGCCAGCACCGAGGCATCCCATGCAACGCAGAGGAGCACGCATGCGACCTTCGGTTCGAACCATCACGCACGTCATCACTTTCACCGCAGCGATTTCGAGCTGCCGGCAAACGCAGGAAGAACGAACCGGCCGCTCGGCACAAGCGCTCCACGCGACGCCGGGCGGGGCCGACATCCTGACCTTTCACGGGAGCAACGCGCGTACCGGCTGGAACCGTCACGAAACGACACTGACGCCCGACAACGTGCGCCCCCAGACATTCGGACTCATCGCGGTCGCGCCCGACGTCTCCGACGAGGTCGCCGGCCAGCCGCTCTTCGCATCGAACATTCCCGTTCACGATGGCCGCTCGAACACCGACACGATGGCGGACGTCGTGTTCGTGGGCACGATGGACAACCGTGTCTACGCGCTCGACAGCGACAACCTCGAGACGCTCTGGTCGTTCGACTTCGAAGGCCATCGACCGCCACTCGCGAGCGCGCTGCAGGCGTGTCAGTCCGACTATCACATCGGCGTGATGTCGACGCCGGTGATCTCCGCGGACCGCACACTCATCTACGCGGTGGGCCGTGTGCAGGGCTCGGGGCCGACCGACGCATGGCTGCAGGGCTACGTGTTGCGCACGCGCGACGGATCGATCGCGGCGAAGTTCCGCGTCGGTGAAACCGTGGGCACCGACGGCGTCACGCGCATCCCCCTCACGTTCGATGGCACCGACCGCGGCACGCCCGTGCATCTGCAGTACGAGCCGAATCAGAACACGCAGCGCAGTGCGCTCCTGCTCGAGGGAAACCGTCTCTACGTTGCCAACGGCGGCATCTGCGACACGCCTGGATTTCGCGGATGGATCTTCGCCTATGACACCACCACCCTCTCCGAAACCGCGCGCCCCGTGGCGACGTTCGTCCCCTCGCCCGGTGGCGGCGGCGGCATGTGGGCCGCCGGTGGACCCGCGTCCGACGGGACATCGCTCTTCATCGCAACGGGCAACGGTCACGCGAACATTCGCGCCGGCGTCCCTGCGGCGCAGCGTTCGTTCGCCAGCGCGCTACTTCGCACGGGTCTCGATCTCGGATTCGACGGCAACGCGTGCTTCGCGATCTCGGGCGGCGCGTGCGGCGCCGGTGACGCCTCGAATCTGAGCAACGTGTTCATGGGTCGCAACGCGGAACTGCAGTCGCAAGACGAAGTGGCGAACAGCACCGACGACATCCAGGGACCCGACGAAGACTTCGGCTCGTCGGGCCCGCTCCTGGTTCCCTCTGCCGAACTTCCCGAGAACATGCCGGGCGACATGGGCCGTCACCTCGCGGCACTCGGCGGCAAGGACGGCTTCTTCTATCTGATCGATCGAGATCACATGGGCGGGATCGGACCCTCGCCACTCGCGACCGATGCGGACTTCAACAACCTCGTCGGCGCCGAGCTCGATGGACACGAAGTGTTCATGCACAGCACCTCGGGCGGCATTCGCCTCACCGCGGCGTTCTACGAATCGCGCAATGGTCGATATCTCTACGTGAACGGCGCGGACCCGACGACCGCGAGCGATGCGCCGCAAGGAACGGTCGCATTCCGCATCGTGCCCGGCGTCGATCCGACTCCCGAAGCCTGTCGATCGCGCTTCCGCGCAACCGCGCTTCACGATCGCCAATTGCCGTGTCCGACCATCTGGGGCGCGAACATGCGACCGACCCTCGAAGTCGCGTGGAGCGGCACCGGCGGCACGCTCGCGGGTTCGCCGTTCGTGAGTTCGAACGACCACGAGAACGGCATCGTGTGGAGCACGCTGGAGCGCGGCGGCACCGAAGGCAACGGCGTGCTCGTCGCGTACCCGGCCGACTCAGGTCCGGGCACCGGCGCACAGATCGAGCCGATCTACCGCAGCGATCGCGTGCCGAGCGACCGCGTTCCCGGTCCCGCCACGACATTCGCGGGGCCCATCGTCGCGAACGGCCGCGTGTACGTCACCGGCAGCACGTTCATCGCGACCTACGGCCCGGTCGCAGCGCGCGAAGTGCCGCCCGTTCCCGATCCGCCCGCGCCGCCGGACTGCGCGCCCGGCGTGACGTGGGAGTCGACCGCGCAGCAGTTCATGACGCACTACTGCGTCGACTGCCATAGCGAGTACACGCGGCTCGGGTTCATTCAGCGCCGCCACGATCGCGTCGCCGAATCGATCCTTCCGATGGCGGGCGGTACGCCGCGCATGCCGCTCGTGCACGACCCGGCGATGCCGCCGCCTCTACCCACCGACGAGGAACGCACTGCGATCGCGGCATGGCTTCGCTGCGGCGCACCTGCCACCACTGCGCGCATGCACGCAGGCTTCAACGACATCGACGCCGCGGGCGGCGCCTTCCTCGGCGACGGCATGTCACTCGATCCGAATCACGCGGGCACGCTGAGCGGTGATCGGCTGATGAACATGCCGGTCACGAACCTCTTCGCGCCGGCCTATCCCGACACGCTGTTCCACACCGACCGCACCGGTGCGTTGCAACTGCGCGTGCCGATTCCGGGCACGGGTCATTACGCCGTCACGATGTTGTTCGCAGAGAACGCCTGCACGACGGGAGGCCCCGAGTGCAACGTGCCATTCGACGTTCGCATCGCCGGGCAGCCGTGGCTCACGGGCTTCGACATCCTCGGTGCCGCAGGCGGTCCGCGACGCGTCGTCGCGCGATCGACCACAGTCGACGTCGCGAACGGCAGTCAGCTTCGCATCGACGTCGCGGCAGGCGGCAAGTACCAGGCGGTCGAAGTCGTGCGCACCGAGGCGTGCACCACCGACATGCAGTGCCCGCTCGGATTCGCATGTCAGGGCGGCATGTGCGCGGTGAACGCCGAACGCGCGGATGGCGGCGTCGGCGGCGACGCGGGCGTGCGCGAAGACGGCGTGATGGTTCTTCCCGACGGCGCGGTCATCGGACCCGACGGCGCGGTGAACATGGACGGTGGCATCGGCGCAGAGAACGGCATGGGCGGCAGTTGCCACTGCCACGTCGCGGGCTCGCCGCGCAGCACCTCGTCATCGCGCGCGTGGCTCGGTGGCGCGTTCGTCGCGTTGGCGATGTTCGTATCGCGTCGTCGGCGCAACGCGATCGCATCCTCGAAGTAATCCCCTCGCTCGAGCGCGTCACGTCCCGCGACGCGCTGCGATCCCTTCCAATCGATCGACCACACGACGCACCGTTTCGCGCGCCGAGACGTCGTCCGCAACCAATCGTTCCACGAAGCTCGCGAACTGATGGTCTTCGATCTTGCCCCGCACTCGCTCGCACATGCTCCGCACCCGAAACGCCAGCACGGTGCGCAGCTCGCTCGGCAACGCGGGCACTTGCGTCGCGCGCGTGCGCGCCAGGCGACGCTCGAACATTGCTGCGTCCTCCCATGGCAGCGTGCCGCGATGCGCCGCGATCTCTCCCAGAAGCTCGGGCGCTTCTTGCTTCAATCGCACCAGTGCATCGGGCGTGATCGCGAGAACCACGCACGCGCGCGGCAGCGTTCCGCCGCAGTAGAACGCGAGCGAACGAAGTGCAGTGCGTCGCTCGGCGCGAGTCGTTCCACCGCGAAAGAGATTCTCGCCCTCGTCGATGACGAGCACCGGCCCGGCACATCCCTCGAGTCGCTCGAGAAGCGCGAACCAGATGAGGGTGCGCGCATAGGAATCGAGCCGCGACGAACGACTCGCGGCTTTGGCTTCGAGATCGTGCCCGACGAGGAATCGCTCGAGCACGAGCGCCGCGCGATCGCCTTTCGCCGTGCGCAGGATGCGCTTTGCCGCAGGCGCGGAGTCCCCGCCCGAGTTCGCGAGTTCCTCGAGAAACGCCAGCATTCGCTTGGTGTGCAACGGCGACCGCGTCCATGCGGTCAATCGCTCGAGCGGCGTGGGAAGGTGCGGGAGTGGGAGCGTGCCGTGCTCCAGCATGCGGCGAAGATGCCGCTGCGGTGCACCGAGGTCGGTATCGAGTCGTTCCAACGACAGACGCAACACCGGTCGACGGTCGGCGAGTGCGCGATTGGCGAGATGACCCAGCAGGTGCGTCTTGCCGGCTCCGTATGCGCCGACGAGGAGCGCGAACACGGAGCCTTCGTGAGCACTGTGGTGGAACAGTGAGCCGATCGTTGCGTCGACCTTTTCGTAACCGACGGTGAGACTCGCCGACGCGTCGATCGGCGGAACACCGTGCGCTGCGCGAATCATCGTACGCAAGTCGGCGACTGCATCGGTCACGGCGACGTGCTTCCTGGTGCGCGAATCACGCGGCACCCAGTGGGCTGGAGGATCGAGATCGATCAACGGTCGGTGCGGCGGCGGCAGCTCCGCCCTGTCGCTCCACGACACGTTCACCCGCGATGCAAGCGGTGCGAGTGATTCGATCGATCGCTTTCCTGTGAACAACGCCGGTTGTCCCGCGACGACGATCTGCGTGCTCGTCATCCCGCGCGCGGTATCTGTGTTGTCGATGAGTTCACGGAGCACGGTGTAGGCCGCGTCACGACGTCCCGGCGGCAACTTCGCGACGACGTCCGCGTCTTCGAAAATGACCAGCAGACCGTTCCAGCCGAGTACGCGCACGAGTATCGAGATCTCGCAGAACGCACGCTTCGCGGTGCGCGGTTCGAGCGTGCCGAGCGCGATGGGCGACGTGTCCGCGCGCGTCGTGTCAGTGCCCGAGAGCCATGCATCGATGCGAGCAAGTTCACGCGCCGGCTGCCGCTTCGCATCCAGATACGCCCGCGCGAGCGCGATGAGATCACCGTTCGCGTGCGACACGTGGGCGCGACGGTCGAACACTGCCAACGCCGCACGTCGCTCGCGACGCGCGAATTCCGTCAGCAGCGCGCTCAGCCCCTCGGGAGAGTCGCCATCGGTCGGAACACGCACCGACCGCCCCACCGATCGAACGAGCCCTTCGAAGTGATCGAACGCCTTGCCCGCGAACACGGGGACGCGCGCAGTGACGAACTGCTGTGCCCGCGCATCCGCTTCGAGCGCATCGAGAAACTCGACGCCCGTCGACGGCAGCCGATGACGAACGAACACGACCTCGGCGGTCTCGGCGATGCGCAAGTCGTCGCGCGCATGCTCGAGCGAATGCTGGATCGCGGCGCGCCAGGCCTGCTCGAGATCCAGGACTTTTTCGGAAGACTCGCTGATTGCCGCGGGCACGAGACGATTCTACACCGCGCCGATTCGCGAACGCTGGCTCACAGGTTCTTCACGAAGTCCGCGTCGAGCACGTTCATCCACGTGAGCGGCAACTCCGCCACCGACGACACCAGCGCATCGCCGTACTTCTGCAAGAACCCCGTGTCGGTCGACGCCTGCGGATTGCGCATCGCTTCGAACGCCATCTTCGAGATCGCTTGCAGATGCTCCATCGTCGCGGTGTCGATGGCCGAACGCATCGCGCGGTTCACGCGCTCGGCTTCGAACGGGCTCATCACAGGATCGCGCGGCTCGGGACGATGCTCTTCGAGGTAGCGACGGAAGAGCACGCCCGACGCGTACGTTCGCAAGATGTTCCGCACCGAATCCACGGTGCCCGCCATCGGCACGAATCGCCCGGCGGCCCAGCGAATGGCTTGCTCCGCAGCGCCGCGCTTCGACAAGGGCTCTTCGAACTCGACCAGCTTGCGTCGCGCTTCCGCGGTGAGCGTGACGTTCGCCGAACGCGCGAGTCGGTCGAACATCGCGCCGCGGACCGCCCGCACGAACGGCAGATCGACCACCGGCGGCAGCATCATGCGCGCGCCACCGGCGAGAAGTCCGTACGAGATCAAGACGCTGTCGGGGATCGAGTTCATCGTGCGACCGACCCTATCGCAGCGGGCCGTTTCGCGGCGAGAAAACCCCGATTCAGCTCTTCATCGCGACGGTCCACTCGCGCAGCGTCATGCCGCCCGGGATGCGCGGCGCGGTCAGTCGCTCGCTCGGACCGACGTCGACACCGCGATGGACCACGCGCAGCGAAGCGCCCGGCCACGCGTACACGGTGACCGCATCGTCGCTCCACTCCACGTCGATGCCTTCGCCATCGGGACCGCGCCCGGTGACCTGAAACGTCGCACCCGCCGGGATCTCGTACTCCTCGCCCCACGGCTCGACGCGGAAGCGCATCGAGCGCTTGCGGCGATTGCGGACCGGGACTCGATCGATGAGGAATGAACCGCGTTCGTCGTGCACCAGCATGCTGGCGTCTCATCACGATCCCGAACGCGGTACCAAGTTTTCGGCGCGCGAAGAACGACGCGCGCGACGATCACATCGCGGTGTACGTCTGCCGCCGCTGCTGCTGCATCGTCATATGCACCTGTGCGGTCGCGCCCG
>CBIHQZ010000031.1:0-15480 GCA_966212315.1 uncultured Myxococcales bacterium | reverse complement strand
TCGGCTGAGCGGGTTGTTCGTCAGCGCATCGCGCCGGCGACCCGCACCGCCGCGAGACCGCCCACGACCGCACTCGCCACCGAGCACATCAGCATCAGCTGCCACTGATCGTTCACGATCGCCCCGCCGATCCCGGCGATCCCGGCAAGCGCGAGCACCGACGCGAACGGCGGCGGCGAGATCTTCGGCATCACCTCGGGCTCGCTGCGCCAGCTGATCAACGGCGGCTTCACGAACCGCACGCGATCGGGTCGATACGCATCGCGGAACGAGGGGTCGTTCTGCACCGCGACCTCACCGACCAGCACCAGCGTGTCGCCGTCGCGCAGATACTGTTCTTCCACCGCGGAGGATCCGTCCTCGGGTGAGGCCGTCTCGAAGTCGATCGTGGCGCCGCGCGGATCGACCATCACCTTGCCGGTGCCGTCGTCGATCTCGAACGGAAACAGCTGCCATTCGCGCGAAATCCGAAACGTGTCGACCCGGGTTCGCCCGACGTAGCGTGACCCCTCGAGGGTCGTCGTCACCATGCGATGCGCCACGCATGGCACGCGATGGAAGTAACTCATCACGTTCCCGGCGCCGCGCACCTTGCCGCGAATCTTCACCAGCCCGCTGCGCGCTTCGGCGATCGGCGTCTCTTTCGTCCCGGTCAGCGCTCGCGCACCCGCGAAGCCGATGTGCATCGTTTCGCGGCGATAGTGCTTCCACACGAAGAGCACGCCGAGCACCAGCATCATCGGCGAGAGAACGTAGACGAGCAGCATCGGCGGTCTCCTCGCGAGCGGCTATTCGGCGGTGCTGTCGTCGCGTTCGCTGCGGCGGCTGCGCGCGCTGCTTTCCGCATCCGACGATGCAACAGCAACGGCAACGCCCGGCTCGTCACGCTTCGGTCCGAGCGGTGGCAATCCATCGCGCGCGCGCATCACTCGTTCGTGCTCGCCCACCTTCTGCACTTCGTCGCGCAGATGATCGGCGAGGTACTTGTACGTACGGAGCTTCGCCGGCTGCGCGTAGAACGACTCGAGGTCGAGCGGCTTGCCGAACGCGATCGTGATCGGATCGCCCTTGCGGGTGAAGTTCCCCATCACTTGCTTCGGCAGGTTGTTACCGAGCCCGTTGATGAACGCCGGAATCACGATCGGCCGCGCCGCATGCACGATCTGCCCGACGCCCGGGCTCGCCGCGAGGAGCTTGTAGGGATCGTCGGTCTTGTTGCGAGTTCCTTCGGGATGGAACCCGCACAGCATCCCCGGGACCTTCATCTGATCGCTGATGAAGTCGGTCACGTACGAGTTGAACGTCCGTCGCGATGAGTCGCGCAGCACGGGCGGGTACATCGTCATCGCGGCCATAATCGCGTTCACGAACACGCCGTCGGGGCCTTCGTAGAAGAAGTCCGAGCGCACCGGGAAGTACATCCCCTTGATCCACTCGGTCTCGCGCAGCATCACGCACGAGATCACGTACATGTCGAAGAAGCTGCGGTGGTTCGAGACCACCAGCACGCCGCGATCGGGGTTCAATGCGCGCAGTTCGTCGAGTCCGTACGCGTAGCGGATGTGACGCGTGCAGTAGTGGACCCACCCCGCACCGAACGTCTTCAAGAAGCCGTGCGCGGCGGTCTTGAGCGCGGGGCGGCGGTTGATCGTGTCGGCGATGGCGAACGCCGTTCGTTCGAATCCCTGGAGCTGCGAAAGTTGTTCGGCGCTGGGTCGCTGCATGGCGTGAAGGTGAAGCCTGTCAGATCGGGCGCGGCGGTGTCGAGCACGGCCGAAAAAGATGGTTGACACCGGCATCGAATGGGATAGGTTTCGCGCCCCATTCCGACTTAGCTCAGTTGGTAGAGCAGGCGGCTGTTAACCGCCGGGTCGCTGGTTCGAGTCCAGCAGTCGGAGCCAGAGAAACGCCGGGTTCGCCCGGCGTTTTGCATTTCGGGGCACGTTCCGTCACGCCAGCGAACATCGCGACGCGCGTGCAGCGGACGCGAATTGTCGTCGTCGCGCAGCTTCTTTTCGTGCAGCGTCCGAGACAGCCGTTCTTCGTGCGGACGTCGACGGCGTAACGCGCAGCACAGGGAGGCCGCGGATGATCGAGTCGAAACGCACAAGGTCTGCGGCCATCCACGCACGATGGGCAGTTCTCGCGGTCGCTGCGATTGCGCCGGCGTGCTCGGGCAGCTCATCCGTCAGCGACGATGCCGCGGTCGACGTGCAATCGGACGTCATCGCGCAGCGCGACGCGAGTACCGATAACGGCTCTTCGGACGGCAGTGCGACGCGAGGCTGCCCGCTGCCGGCCTACCCGGACGAGACCTGCACCGGCGTGCCTCCCGGCACCGCACTTCAGCGTGTTCCCGCCGACGTGACCGACGGCCCGGGATGGAGCTGGAGAGCCGCGGATGGCTGCGTGACGATCACCGACGACAACACTGTGTTCGACGGCAAGGACGTCGCCGGCTGCATCCTCGTCGACGGCGTCGGCGTGACCGTGAGGAATTCTCGCGCCGAGTCGATCGGCACGCGCGGGCGCGCGAGAGATCCGGCAAACCCGCGCCTCACGATCGAGGACACCGAAGTGGTGTGCCCCGCCGCTGGAATGGGCGGCACCGCCATCGGGGACCTCAACATCAACGTCCGCCGGGCGAACATCCACGGCTGCGAAAACGGCTTCGACATCGACAGCGATGCGACCATCGAAGACAGCTACATCCACGATCTCTTCCAGAGCATGGTCGCCCACACGGACGGCATTCAGTCGGCGGCCTCATCGAACCTGGTGATCAATCACAACCGCATTTATGCAGACACGCCCGGCGCGTGCGGCGACCCGAGCGGCCACACTGCCGACTGCGGCGGGAACGCGGCGATGATCACCGGTGGCACGGCGCCGTCGAACACGACAATCAGCAACAACCTCATCGCCGGTGGTGGTTACACCCTGTATTGCCCGCGGTCGCCGACCACGAACTTCAGGGTCGTGAACAACCGATGGAGCACGATCTTCTACGCAGGTGGCGGCGCGTTCGGCACGAGCGACGGTTGCGCGGGCATTGCGGAATGGAGTGGCAATGCGTGGTTCGAAAGCGGGATGACCATCACCGCGCAGTAGACCGATCACCCGCCTGAAGACGTCACGCCCGCGCTTCGAGTCGATCACGTCTGCGGGCATGAATGTCGCGATCGAACAGCGCCGACCGATGTACGGTGCGCGCCTTATGCTCGCCACGAACCCGCGCACCGCGATGCGTTTCTCGATTGTCGCCGCCTCGATGTGCGTCGTCCTCCCGGCAGTTGCGCGCGCCGACGAAGCCCCGTCCAGCACGGCGTCCGCGACGACGACCGGGGCGCCGGCGAACGACCCGCAGACGCTGCCGCCCGTCGCCGTCGACGCGCCCGCTGCGGCGGCGCCGGCACCACCGGTCTATCCCGTGCCGAACGGGTACGGATACACCCCGCTGTCACCCGAGGCGGACGATGCGCGCCATCCAGGCCCCGGGCGCGTGCCGGTCGAGTTCGTGTCGCGAAGCGAAACCGTGGCGATCGGCGTGCCGTTGTTCGAATCGGTGAACTTCAGCGCGAACGGCTATGCCGGCACGGACATCTACGGGCGTCGCATCTGTTCGACGCCGTGCACCGCGTATCTTCCCGTCGGGCGATTCCGATTCACCATCAACGACTCGGTCAGCGGCGGGACCTATGGCGAGATCTTCGTCGCCTCGGTGGGCTCGCACGTAGAGTTGCGGGCAACATCGACTTCGCGACGGGCGATCGGCTTTGCGACGACCGTCATCGGCGGCGTCACGACCGTGGCGGGCATCTTCTTCGTGACGACGACGGCGCTGGCAACGCCGTTGGTGCGACCGGTCGAGACCGGGTGGGCGGTGGGCGGAACCTTGCTGGGCGCTGGGCTCGTCGGACTCGCGACGGGGATCGTACTGCTCGCGACGAGTCGCCCCACCGTGCTCTCGAATCGCGCGCTCGATCGTGTGCCGGCGCTGTCGTTCGGGTACGGGAACGCGGCGGCGAGTGTGGCGCTGACGCTGCGCTTCTAGCGATACGTCGTCGGCTGCGCTGATCACGCCGCTCTAGAAGCGATTGGCGGTGGGGACTGCAACACTCATCCGCCCGCGCCGCGAAGACTCTCGGGCATGTTCGCGAGCACCCACGTTGCCAATGTGAAGGCGCTCGCGGTCGACTCGATCTCGTCGCGGTTCACGTTCTCGAGCACGTCGTTCGCGGTGTGATGGAAGTCGAAGTACCGCGTCGCGTCCTGGCGCAGATCGATGAACGGCACGCCGAGCTGACGCAGTGGTCCGATGTCGACACCACCGCGTGATGCACCCGCGTCGAGTTCGATTCCAACCGACGCGAGTGCCGTCGCGAGACGCCCTGCCGCGCCGGTCGTGCGAGCCGCTGCCGGTACTCGCAACGCCCACGGTTTGCCGTCGCCCTGATCCGCCTCGAGCGCGACGAAGTGACGCGCGGCCTCATTCGCATGCGTCGTCGCGTACGATCGTCCGCCACCGGCGCCGAGTTCTTCGTTCGCGAACAGCACCACGCGGATGGTCCGCCGCGGCCGTGTCGGCAGTGCCGCGATGCGACGCGCGACCTCGATCGCGATCGCGCACCCCGCACCGTCGTCGAGGGCCCCGGTGCCGAGGTCCCACGAGTCGAGGTGCGAGCCGATCAACACGATTTCATCGGCGAGATCGGTGCCCGGAAGTTCCGCGAGGATGTTGTGCGACTGGCCTACCGGGAGCGGCGCGCAATCGAGATCGAGTGCGAATCGCACGGTGCTTCCTGACTGGAGCACGCGATGCAACACGCCGGCATCCGGGATCGAGAGCGCCGCCGCGGGGATCTCGGGCACGCCGGGCTCGTACCAGAGCGCACCGGTATGCGCCGCGCGTTGCGAGTCGGTGCCGATCGATCGAACGAGGAACGCCACTGCACCGAGCCGTGCCGCGCGCGAGGGCCCGGAGGTGCGCGCGACCGAGCCTTCGTTGTAGCCGGTGCCGTCACGACGACGCGGCATCACGTGATGAAGGAACACGATCTTTCCTTCGACATCTGCGCGCGTGAGTCGATCGAGCGCGTCGAGCGATTCGACTTCGACCACCGGCGCATCGATGCCACCGCGCGGCGTCGCGACGCTTCCGCCGAGTGCGCTCAACACCACCGGTCGACGATGCGTGAGCACGATCTGGCCCGACTCGGCACCGCGTCGCCAGAGGGTGGCTGGCACTGCTTCGCGGCGCACGTTCGAGAGCCCGCTGCGTGTGAGAACGCGTTCGGCCCATTGCTCGCTCGCGACTTCGCCCGGCGTGCCTGGATAACGCGCGCCCACTTCGTCGGTGAGCGAGCGAAGCGTTTCCCAGGCCTGCCCGGGTGTGCGGAGGGAGGTCTCGAGTTCGGCGAAGCCGGTGAGCGGAGCAATGGACGCCATGCGTCAGCGTACGCGAGAGACGCGCTCGCGCGGTGCATCGCTGCGAGCGAGACGTGACGGGCGTCGCGGGATCGCAGCGGTCATTCGATCCGGCGGGCCGTGTCGAACTCGGCGCGCGGCAATCGCGGAAGAGCTTGTCGGGAACACCGTGTCCGAGATTCACCAGCCCCGCGAGCTTGCGACGGAGCGCTACGGGTGCGCTGCGAGTTCGGCGAGGAGCGCCTCGAGTTGCTCGAGCGTCTCGCGCATCCCGCGTTCCATTCCCGAAGCGATCGCGCCATCGAGCACTTCCTTGGAGGGATATCGCTCGCGCGACGTCATCAGTGTAGCGCTGCCGCGTGCTTCGAAGGTCATCGTGATGACACCCTCGCCGGTGTCCGGCATGGGCTCGAAGATCTGCGTGTAGACGACACGCGCGCCCGGTACGACTTCTTTGTATTCGCCGCTGAATGCCATGCGCGGCTCGCCCGGTCGTCCGAACACGAATCGATAACGTCCGCCCACGCGAGCGTCTGACTCGCATTCGAACAACTCGACGCCGAGCGTCCGCGGCGCCCACCAGCGGCGCAGCAGGTCGGGCCGCGTGAACGCTTCGAACACGGTCTGCGGACTCGCTCGGAAGCTTCGCGTGATCAGCAACTCGCGCTCGGAGACGCGCTCGACGCGCGTGACGAAATCGATGCCGGGTTCACTTTCGTTTCTTGCGACCATGGGCTTTTACCTTGTCCTTCTCGAGGTCCACCAACAGTTCGTCGAGCGCTTCGAATCGCGCTTCCCACATCGATCGATAGCGCTCCAGCCAGTCGTGCATCTGTCGCAGCGGCTTCACCCGCAGCTCGTAGACTCGCTGCTGCGCGCGCGGCTCGACTTCGACGAGGCCGGCCTCTTTCAACGCGCGCAGATGCTTCGAGACCTGCGGCTGATCGAGGTCGAGTCGGTCGCCGATCTCGTTCACGGTGCGCGGACCGGAACGCAGCAGTTCCACGATGCGGAAGCGGGTGGGCTGCGAGAGGGCGGCGAACGTCGTTTCGAGCACGAAGTGTATATGCACTATTAGGCATATACGTGTCAAGGCATATTCCACGACGCGAATGTTGACGCCGGCCGCAGGTGTCTCATCGCCCGCGCATCGGGAACTCAGCAGCGCGTGTTGCCGTGGCAGATCACGCTGAGCAGCGCGATGCCGACGATCGCCACCGCCACGCTGAGCAGCGGGAGGAACACCACCCGCGCGGCGACGCGATCGCGCCGCAACCCGTGCGCGATCCACGCGCACACGACGGCCGCGACACACGTCACCGGAAACGAGGCGATGCCGCCGAACGCCACGAGCAGGTACGGGTTCTTCTCAGAGCCCGGCGCGTCGAAGAGCATGATCGAGAGGCCGACCGGAAGCAGCGAGACGAACGCGAGTCCCACGAGGATCACGGTGGCTGCGATCGGGGCTCGGTGGGATGGCGCGGGTGATCCGTACATCGTGTGTGGCTGCTCCCCGACGACAGTGCGCTCGATGCAGTCGCGAGTTCAATACTCGCGATCATAGCGGGGGCGCGGTCGTCGGGCGTGCGCGAGGGAGGAAGGGGGCTTGGATTGCGAGGGCGAGCGGAACGGCGATTACAGACCGCGTGCCGTGCGCGAACGGGAGACGAGGTTCTGGAACTCGGTGAGCCGCGCACCCGTCAGCACCCAGTCGACACCCGGGGCGTTGTTCTGGCTCGAGTTGAAACACGACGCGAACACGAAGTGCGGATCGGCGAGTACGGCATCACCCGCCGCGCGAATCGCCGGCGCGTCGAGTCCGTTGAACTCCCCGATGCCGAGGCGAGTGACTCCGACACGCGCGGCCCACGCGGACATGCGACGGATCTTCACCCCTGCGTCTTCGCCGGGATTCGCGTTCGTGCCGCCTTGATAGGTGTCCGCCGCGACGATCTCGGCGAGCGCGAGCACGTCGGCCGGCAGCCACTGCGAGATCTCTGCATCGGTCATTCCCTGCGACATCGCGCTCCACCAGAAGCCGTTCACGATCACACCCGCTTCGACGTTCGCAGGCGGCGAGAGAATCGGAAGGACGTGCCGTTGCATCGCGGCGTACGCGGCCGGCGTTCCGTCGCCCATCGGTTCGTGATGAATGGTGACGAACACACGTCCCGGCAGCGCCGCGAGACTGGTGGCAAGAGCACGCAACTGCGAGTCGTAGTTGCCAGCGGCCGCGCCTGCCCAGTCGTTGCCGGGAAGCTTGAACGACAAGATCGGCATGCGACCCGCCATCAGTTCGCTGCGCGCCAGCGTGATGGTGGACGACGAACTCGCGAGGTCGTCGAAGAGCCGGCGTGCATCGACGCCGCCTACTTCGGCGAGGCGCTGATTCCATTCCGCGCGCGCCGTCGACATGCCGATCAGTACGCCGGTGCTGGCTCCGCCGTCCGTTGCCGCGTCGCTCGTGGTCACATCGCGCCCGGAGTCCGTCGGTGCGGGCACGTCGATCGCGGGACCTTCGTCGGTCGGCGTCACGCTCGAGTCGTCGCCCGAGTCCGTGGCCATCACATCCATTCCCGAAGTCACGTCATCGCGCGCATCGGTCGCGATCATCGAGTCGGTGACCGCGTCGCTGCGCGCACTGTCCGTCGCGACGTCGGACGCGTCGGGCGTGACGTTCGGCGAACCACACGCGGCCGCCATGGCTGCGGCTGCGACGAGAACGGAAACGTGGCCTACCGATCGACGTGCATTGAATGCGTGCATGCCCCTGCTCCTCGCGTCGCGCTCGATGCGCGCCGCATGATGACGATTCGCCGATGCCATCACGAAACGGCGCCGACGCCTATCGCACACTTACCGATGCAGCGCGATGCGCTCGGCAAGTTTCCACGCGATGCCGAGGAACGCGCTCGCTGCGAGCACCTTTCCGAGACCGACGCGGAAGCGGATCGTTGCGATCATCGCGAGCGTCGCGAGCACGAATGCGGGCGCGTCGAACGTGCGCCACTCGGGCGTCGCGAGATGAAGCGCGCCGATGGTTCCTTCGCGGACGCGATGAAAGATCGTGTGGAGCGCGAACCACACCGAGAGGTTCAGGATCACGCCCACGACCGCAGCGGTGATGGCCGAGAGCGCGGCGTGCAATCCGCGATGTCCGCGCAGGGCCTCGATGAAAGGCGCTCCGACGAAGATCCACAGGAAGCACGGGACGAACGTGACCCACACGGTGACGATCGATCCCAGCACGCCGGCGGCGAGCGGCGGCAGCGCGCCGGGGTGCCGGTAGGCGCCGAGGAAGCCGACGAATTGCACCACCATGATCAACGGTCCCGGCGTCGTCTCCGCGAGTCCGAGACCATCGAGCATCTCGCCGGGTACGAGCCAGTGGAACGAGTCGACCGCGCGCTGTGCGACATAGGCGAGCGCGGCATACGCACCACCGAAGGTGACGACCGCGGTCTGCGAGAAGAACGACGCCTCGTGGACGAAGACCGAGTCGGCACCGGCGAGCGGCCACGCAATCGCGAAGGGCGCGAGCCACGCGAGACCCCACACGAGCACGACGCGAAGTGTCCGCACGAGGGTGGGGCGCGCGTGATCGAGTTCGCCGCGAGCCGCCATCGCGTCGATCACCGATCGGTGTTCTGCGCGCGCGTTCGAATCGGTCGCGGAAGGGAACGATGAGGGCGCGAGCTTGCGACCGAGAAAACCGAGAACCCCCGCGGCGGCGACGATGAGCGGGAAGGGGACTGCAAAAAAATAGATGGCGACGAAAGCCGACGCTGCGATCGCGACCATTGCGCGGGACTTCAATGCGCGCCGGCCGATGCGGATCACGGCTTCGACGACGATCGCGAGCACCGCGGCTTTCAGCCCGAAGAACAGCGCGGCGACGAGCGGTACTTCGCGGAGCGTCGCGTACAGAATGCTCAGTGCGAGGATCGCGACGAATCCCGGAAGGACGAAGAGCGCGCCGGCCGCGAGTCCTCCGCGAGTTCGATGCATGAGCCAGCCGATGTACGTCGCGAGCTGCGTCGCCTCGGGACCGGGGAGGAGCATGCAGTAGTTCAGCGCGTGGAGAAATCGCGACTCGTCGATCCACCGACGACGCTCGACGAGTTCCTTGTGCATGAGTGCGAGCTGCGCGGCCGGTCCGCCGAACGAGAGCAATCCGATGCGCGCCCACACACGCACTGCATCCCTGAACGAAACGCGGTCGGGAATCACGGACAGCGCGGTGACAGCGCGTTCTTCGGACATCGCGCGCGAACATACTCGGCAGGCAGGCACGTCGGAACGAAGAGCGCCGTGCTCGCGAATCATAGGCATTGTCTATGAGAACGATCGAAACGATGTCTTGGTTCGATCAGATCTGCAGCCCTAAGGTGATCTCCGTCGCGAGGCGCAGCTCTCGCATCGAGTTTCGAAGCATCTGTACCCAGGAGCAGAACCTTCATGGCCGAAGAGCACAAACTCACAGTCGACGTAGCCGTCATCGGTGCCGGAACCGCCGGGCTCGCTGCGTATCGAGCCGCTGTTGCGCGCGGCGTCCGCGCGGTGATCCTCGAGGCCGGCGAGTACGGCACCACGTGCGCGCGGGTCGGCTGCATGCCGAGCAAGCTTCTGATCGCAGCGGCCGAGGCAGCGCACATTGCAAGCGAGGCCGGGCCATTCGGCGTGAACGCCGACGTTCGGATCGACGGCGCCGCGGTCATGGCTCGGGTGCGACGCGAACGAGATCGATTCGCGGGCTTCGTGGTCGAAGGGGTCGCGAAGATTCCCGACAGCGACAAGATCCGTGGACATGCCCGCTTCATCGGCCCGGGGCTCTTGTCCGTCGACGACCGTCTGACCATCGAAGCACGCAGTGTGGTGATCGCGACCGGATCGTCGCCCGTCGTGCCAGCGATGTTCGAAGCCGCACGCGACCGGATGGTCATCAACGACGATGTGTTCGCGTGGGAGAAACTGCCGGCATCGGTCGCAGTGTTCGGTGCAGGCGTGATCGGCCTGGAGATCGGGCAGGCGCTCCATCGACTCGGCGTGCGCACGCGCGTGTTCGGACGCGGCGGCACCGTGGGGCCGATCACCGACCCTGTCGTACGCGAAGCCGCACGTGCTGCGTTCGCGAGCGAATTTCGGCTCGACACGAATGCGACCGTACACGCGGTTCGCCGCGAGAATCACGACGTGACGATCGACTTCGATGATGGCGGGGTTCGTCGTTCCGAGTCGTTCGAGTACGTGCTCGTTGCGGCCGGCCGCCGTCCGAACATCGGCCGACTCGGGCTCGAACACGCCGGGATCGAACTCGACGCGCACGGCATTCCCACGTTCGACCGCACTACGCTTCAGTGCGGCGACTCGTCGGTATTCATCGCGGGCGACGTGAACAACGACGTGCCGATTCTACACGAGGCCGCCGACGAGGGACGGATCGCCGGTGAAAACGCTGCGACCGCGCCGCGGGTCGTCGCCGCGAATCGACGCACGCGCCTCGCGATCGCATTCACCGAGCCGCAGATCGCGCTGGCAGGATCGACGTGGGCGGTGCTCTCGAAGCACGGCGCAGAGCCCGTCGTGGGCGAGGTGAGCTTCGACGACCAAGGGCGCAGTCGCGTGATGCGAAAGAACCGCGGGCTCGGGCGTGTCTATGCGGATGCTCGAACCGGGCGCTTCCTGGGCGCGGAATTCGTCGGACCGAGCGCCGAGCACCTCGGGCATCTGCTCGCGTGGGCTCATCAGCAGGGCCTCACGATCGATCAGATGCTCGCGATGCCGTTCTACCACCCCGTCGTCGAGGAGGGTCTGCGCACCGCGCTTCGTGACGCGAGCGCGAAGCTCGCCGCGATTCGCGCGGGGGCGACCCGCGAAGTGTCCGCCGCCAGTTCCGCGTGACGAGCCTCTTGGCGCTCGCGCGATCGAGTCGAACGTATCGAAACGAAGATGAAGGAGTCGAAGCAATGAAGAATGTCGAAGGCCAGCGAGTTCCCGAGGTCACATTCCGCACGCGCGAGAACGGTCAGTGGAAGGACGTCACGACCGCGGAGATCTTCAAGGGGAAGAAGGTTGTCGTGTTCGCGCTGCCGGGTGCGTTCACTCCGACCTGCTCGTCGAGCCACGTGCCGCGCTACAACGAACTCGCACCGTCGCTGCGCAAAGCCGGCGTCGACGAGATCGTGTGCATCTCGGTGAACGATGCCTTCGTGATGAGCGAGTGGGCGGCCGATCAAGAAGCTCCGGGCGTGCGATTCGTTCCCGACGGAAACGCCGAGTTCACGGCGGCCATGGGCATGCTGGTCGACAAGCGCAACCTCGGATTCGGGCAGCGTTCGTGGCGCTACTCGATGCTCGTCGACGACGGCGTGATCAAGAAGATGTTCATCGAGCCCGAGCGCGACGGCGATCCCTTCGAGGTCTCCGACGCGGACACGATGTTGAAGTTCCTCGCGCCCAACGCGAAGGCTCCGCACGACATCCTGATGTTCACGAAGCCCGGATGCGGCCACTGCGCGCGCGCGAAGAAACTGCTCGCAGAGCGGGGGCTGGCGTACGAGGAGGTTTCGTCGTCACCGCGCCGACTCCGCGCGACGACCGGACGCGCGACGACGCCGCAGGTGTTCATCGACGGAAAACACATCGGCGGTGCCGACGAACTCGAAGTCTTCTTCGGCGACCGTCGCTAGGCGTCGCTCGATCCCCGCGTCGCGCTCCGTCGAGGTGCGTAGTGAAGTCGCATCGTCCCGATCGGCTCGACAACCAAACTACCGTTCGGCAAGTGCGTATTCCGCAGGCAACAGCGCCATTGGCGCAGTGTCAGGTTCGGGCGTTGGTCGACTGGGAAGCGCTGCGCGTGACGCTCGCGCGCTCGAGCGTGGCGCGTATGAATCTGCGCGGCACCGCCACGGGATTGACGCACTTGCGCTCACGCGTCAATTGAAGAAAAGTCCCGCGAATTGCCGAGCGAATCGATGCTCGCTTCGAGTGAAGCGCGGTGTTGAAATGGTTCGTTCGTCGACCACCACGAGGACACACGCATGACCCGTTCGTCTCGCATCCCCGGCTTCTACACGCAGCCCATCGAAGAGCGCCGCCGCCTGATCGCCGAAGCGATCGATTGCGAGTCTGGTGAGTTCACGCGCTCGCTCGCGCAAGGTGGGATGGACGTCGGCACCGCGGACAAGACGGTGGAGAACGTGCTTGGCACCTACGCGTTGCCGTTCTCGTGCGGGCTCAACGTTCGCATCAACGATCGCGACTACCTCGTGCCGATGGTGATCGAAGAGCCGTCGGTCGTCGCCGCGGCTTCGAACGCGTCGAAGATGATCCGCGAGGGCGGTGGATTCTCGGCTGAGGCCGACGCGCCGCTGATGGTCTCGCAGATCCAGATGTGGGACGTGAAGGATCCGCAGGACGCTGCGATGCGCATCATGGCGGACTCCACTGCGCTCCTCGCAAAGGCGAACGCAGCGGTGCCCGGTCTGGTGTCGCGTGGTGGCGGTGCGCGTCGAATCGAGACGCGAGACCTGGGTGACGGACTCTTCGTGGTGCATGTCGTCGTCGACGTGCGCGACGCGATGGGTGCGAATCTCGTGAACACGATCGCCGAAGCACTCGCGCCCACGATTGCGCGACTCTCGGGCGGCAGCGTCGGATTGCGCATCCTTTCGAACCTCTCGGACCTCCGCTGCGTTCGCATCACTGCGCGCGTGCCGGTGAAGTCGCTCGTGGCCGAAGGAATGCGCGGCGAGCAGGTGCGTGACGGAATCGTCGCTGCATCGAAGTTCGCAGAGCGCGACCCGTACCGCGCCGCGACGCACAACAAGGGCATCATGAACGGCGTCGATGCCGTCGTGATGGCAACGGGCAACGACTGGCGTGCGGTCGAAGCCGGCGCGCACGCGTTCGCCGCGCGCAACGGAAAGTACGAACCGCTCGCCACCTGGCGCGTCGACGCCGAGGGCATGCTCGTCGGCACCATCGAGATGCCGCTCGCACTCGGAATCGTCGGCGGCACGCTGCGCATCCACCCGGGCGCGCGTCTCGCACTGAAGATCCTCGCGGTCGACTCGGCGCAGGAACTCGCGATCGTCGCAGCCAGCGTGGGACTCGCGTCGAACCTCGCGGCCCTTCGCGCGCTCGCGACGGAAGGCATCCAGCGCGGTCACATGGCCTTGCACGCGCGTTCGGTCGCGGCCGCCGCCGGTGCGAAGGGCGACGAGATCGACGAGATCGCCGCCGAGATCGCAGAAGCTCGCGACGTCACGCTCGATGCCGCACGCCGCGCGATCGCGAAGCGTCGCGGGCACGCGAACAAGTCCGGACCCGACGCCACGACGCTCGCCGAGTAGATCACTTCACCTCGTTCGGAAACGCTTCTGGTCGCGCGCACGCCGCGACCCGCGTCCCCCGATAGAAACCGCGCCAAGGACCACGCCATGTTCGATCTCGACGATCTTCTCCGAAAGACGAGCCGTACGTTCGCCCTCGCGATCCCGCTCCTTCCCGAGCCGACGCGCGCCGAGGTCGGCATTGCGTATCTGCTCTTCCGAGTGGCCGACACGCTCGAAGACAGCACTCGCTGGCCGCGCGCGGACCGCGTCGTAGCCCTGGGCGAGTTCTCCAAGGCCATCACCGATCGTGACCGCGCCGCGTGCGTGCGACTCCGCGATCAATGGCTCGCGAATCCGCCGATCGAACACGACGGCTACATGGAACTGCTCTCTCTCACGCCCGAACTTCTCGACGCGCTCCTCGCGCTCGAGCCGGGCGCGCAGGACATCTTGATTCGCCACACCGTTCGCACGTCGGACGGAATGGCGAAGGTCGTGATGCAGAGCGACGAGCAGGGCCGTCTGAAACTGCACAGCGTCCCCGAACTGCAGGACTACTGCTACATCGTGGCCGGCATCGTCGGTGAACTGCTCACCGAACTGTTCTTGCGCGACGCGCCGCAACTCGAGCGCGAACGCAAGGCACTCGATGCGACCACCCGGGCGTTCGGCGAGGGACTTCAACTCGTGAACATCCTCAAGGACTCGGGCGATGACGCCATCGACGGACGCACCTACCTTCCGTCTAGCGTCTCGCGTGGCGAGATCCTTCGCCTCGCGCGGACGAACCTCGATGCCGCGCAGCAATACGTCGCGGCACTGGAACGCGGTCAGGCGCCGCGTGGATTCCTGGCGTTCACCGGTCTCTCGGTGATGCTCGCGCGCGCCTCGCTCGATCGCCTCGAAGCGGCCGGTGCCGGTGCGAAGGTCACGCGCGAAGATGTCTTCACCATCTTCAATCGTCTCGACGGCGCACTCTCGCGCGGCGAACCCGTCAAGCCGCTGCTCGCGTAGTTCCACCGATGATTCGGGCAGGGCGGCGGATGGCGATCGACAGCATGCTGTCATGCGCCCGTCGCCGCGGGCGTTGCCAAGACGGACTCGGCGCGTTCGGGTAACCTCGACAGCATGCGCACTCCGCTGCGGTTCTCCCGGTTCGCGTGGATGGTCGTCGCCTTGGCATTCGTCAGCGGCTGTGCCGTTGCGTCGGAGGTCGACGTCGCGCCCCGCGATGCCACGACCGATCGCGCTGCTACCGAAGGCGGCAACGACGTCGTCGCGACCGACACGCCCCCCACGGACACGTCACGCTGCGCCGCATCGCAGACCGAATGCGCCGGTCAATGCGTCGACACGCGCAGCGACGGGAACAACTGCGGCGCATGCGGCACCGCGTGTGCGACCGGGCAGTTCTGCGACAACGGCGCGTGCGCAGTCTCGTGCAACGCACAGCGCACCATCTGCGGCGCGACGTGCACGGACACCGCCACCGACGTGATGAACTGCGGCGCGTGCGGCACCGCCTGCGGTGCGATGCAGAGCTGCATGGCGGGCGTGTGTACCTGCCCGGCCGCGACGATGCTGTGCGGAACGACGTGCATCGACGTGAGTGCGGATCCGATGAATTGCGGTGCTTGCGGAACGGCCTGCGCCGCGGTGCAACGCTGCGTCGGGGGCGCGTGCGCTAATCAGGTGGAAACCCCACATTTTAAAAAAA